>NZ_JBHWYY010000038.1:0-37313 GCF_042728595.1 Isoptericola sp. NPDC060185
GGGGGGGGGGGCCCCGGGCCCGGGGCGGGCCCCCCCCCACCCCCCCCCCACACAGCACCCGGGGGACGACCTGGGTCGCGACGACGGACGACCTGCGGGCGACGCGCGCGACGCCAGGTGCTCGCGACGCTGACGCCATGACCTCACGTGCTCGCACCGTCCTGGCCGTTGCCTCGTGCGCCGCCGCCCTGCTCGCCGGCCTGCTGCGCCTGCTGGGCGCGCCACCCGCCGGCTACTCGGCGATCTTCGCGCCGCGCGCGGTGGTGCCGGTCGCCGCCACGGTGGCGCTCGTCGCGCTGGGCCTGTGCGCGCGGCGCCCGCGCGCCGGCGTGCCCCTCGGGTGGGCGGCCGTCGTCCTGCTGTTCTGGGGGTCGGGCGGGCTGGCCCTCGAGGGCTTCCGTGCGTTCTTCGCCGTCACGGGCATCCCGGCGGGGGACTTCGCCGAGGTCGACGTGCCGGGGATGGCGGTGCGGAGCTTGTCGGCGCTCGCGGCCGTCACGACGGCTCTCGCCACCTGGGACGCCGCCCGCGCCGCCCGGCCCGCCGCCGCACCCGAGCCCCGATGGCCGCGGTACGTTGCCCTGGCGATGTGCGTCCCGTACCCGTCGCTCAAGGTCTACTGGTGGCTCGGCGGGACGGTCGGCCGCACCGGGTCAGGCACGGGGGGAGTGCCCTGGATGGAGGTCGCGCTGTTCGCCACGGGCGCCCTCGTCGTGGCGGGTCTCACGGGCCCGCGGGCGACGGGCCGCCTGCGCCCGCTGCTCCTCGCGGCGGGTTGGCTCGGGTCGACGGCCGCGCTCACGATGGGCGCGCTCATGGTGTTCGGCACCCTCGGGCAGCTGCTCGGGCTCACCGCGGGGCCGGTGGACCTGGAGGCCGGCGCCATCACCGGGCTCGTGGCCATGACGTACGGGAGCTGGCTCGCCGTCGGGGTGGCGCTGCTCGCCGCGACCCTGCAGGCGCAGGGCGCACGACGCGCGGTCCACCCCGCCCGGGCCGTCGCGGTCGGTGCCGGATGACGCGCGGGCCCGCCCGCGGCGACGTCGTCCTCGCCGCCGTCGCCGCCGTCGCGCTCCTGCCCCCCACGGCGGTGATCACGTTCCGCTCCCTGCCCGCGGGGGCGGCGACGGCGCTGGTGGCGCTGGCCGCGGCGGTGCACGTCGCGGTCGCCTGGCGCCGCACGGCCCCGGTCGCGTCGCACCTGCTGGTGCTCGCGGCGCTTGCCGGGATGCTCGTGCTGACGGGGCTGTTCCTGCTGCTGCCGTCGGCCCTGCTGGTGTGGCTGTCGGTGGCGTCCTGTGCGGCGTGGTCGGCGCGGCCGTGGCTGCCCGCCGCGACGGGCGTCGTCGGGGTGGCGGCGGCCGTGCTGCGGTACGCCGGCGACCCCGCGGTCCGCGGCTCCGGCTTCGGACCCGCGCCGTGGCTGCTGGGCCTGCTGCTGCTCGCGCTGCTCGCAGCGTCGTGGACCGCGGGCCTGCTGCGGCGCGCACAGGACGCCGCCCGTCGCGCCGCCGAGGAGCGGCACGCCGCGGCCCTCGCGGAGCGGGACGCACGCGCCGGCCGCGCGGCCCTCGCCGAGCGGGCGCGCATCGCCCGCGAGATGCACGACGTCGTCGCACACTCCCTGGCGGTGGTGGTCGCGCAGGCGCGGCTCGGACAGGCGGCGCCGGACCGCGCCCAGGAGGCGCTCGAGGCCGTCGAGGAGGCGGGGCGGTCGGCGTCCGGAGAGCTGCGGGGGCTGCTGCACGTGCTGCGCACGGGGGCGGGCGACGCCACGTCCGAGGGCGCGGTGCCCGACGATTCTGCGACCCGGCCTTCGCCCGGGCTGGACGACCTGCCCGACCTCGTGGCGCGGATGCGCGCGGCGGGCCACGAGGTCGACCTCGACGTCGCCGGGGAGCCGCGGCCTCTGGGCCCTGCTGCACAGCTCGCGGTCTACCGCGCCGTGCAGGAGGCGCTCACCAACACCGCCCGGCACGCCGGCCCCGGCGCCGCGTCTCGGGTGGCGCTGACCTGGCACGACGCGGGCTTGGAGGTCGTGGTGGCAGACGACGGCGGCGCGCCGGGCACGGCGCCCGGCGGTGCTGCCGCCGCCGGCGCGGGGACGGAGGGGACGGGGATGGGCCTGCACGGCATGCGCGAGCGCGTCGAGGCGGTCGGCGGCCGGGTCGAGGTGCGGCGCGACGCGGGCTGGTCGGTCGTGGCGACGGTCCCGGCCGGCGAAGGCACGGAGGACGGGTCGTGATCCGGGTGATCGTCGCCGACGACCAGGACCTCGTGCGCGCGGGGGCCGTGGCCGTGCTGGACGCGGCGCCGGACCTGGAGGTCGTGGCGGAGGCGGCCGACGGGGCCGCCGCGGTCGAGGCCCAGCGCCGGCACCGTGCGGACGTCGTGCTCATGGACGTGCGCATGCCCGTGCTGGACGGCATCGAGGCCACCCGGCGGCTGGTCGCCGGCGCCGCCGACGGGTCGCTGCCGCCGTGCCAGGTCGTCGTCCTCACGACCTTCGACCTCGACGAGTACGTCTACGCCGCGCTGCGCGCCGGGGCGAGCGGGTTCCTGCTCAAGGACGCCCCCACGCCCGACCTGCTCGCCGCCGTGCGCGCGGCCCACCGCGGCGACGCCGTCGTGGCGCCGTCCGCCACCCGCCGTCTCCTGGCCCACGTGGTGCCGCGGCTCCCCGACGTCGCCGCCCGCGACGCGGCGGCCGCCGCGCTGTCGGAGCGGGAGCGTGAGGTCGTGCGCCTGCTCGCCGAGGGGCTGTCCAACGCGGAGGTCGGAGCGCGGATCTTCGTGTCCGAGGCGACCGTCAAGACCTACGTCGGGCGGATCCTCGCCAAGCTCGACCTGCGCGACCGCGTCCAGGTGGTCGTCTGGGCGTTCCGGCACGGCCTCGTCGAACCCTGACCTCGGGATCGACCTCTTCTCCTTCCGCTCCAGGGGCATCGCCGCTACCGTTCAGGCAACCTTCAGAGAGCGGAGCGCACGTGAGCGGGATGCGTGGCCGGGCCGGGTCGGTCCTCATGACGGTGCTGGCGGCGTTCGGCCTGGTCGTGGCGGGCCTGGTGCCGCCCGCGACGGCGGCCCCCGGCGACAGCACCACCACCGTCACCGTCGGCGGCACGCAGTGGTGGCGAGGGCAACGGGTACCGCTCGACGTGACGGTGACCCAGGACGGCCTCCCCGTGGACGGCGCCCCCGTGGCGGTGTTCGTCGACGGGAAGTTCCAGTTCCCGATGTCTCGGCTCGTCCGCGGCTCGGGCGAGATGATCTTCGCGTCAGGGGCCGTGACGCCCGGCCGTCACGTCGTCGAGGTGCGGCACATGGACTACGCCGCTCCGGACTACGGCGAGCCGGGCTCGTGCAGCTGCTTCTCGTCGGCCTCCGTCGAGCTCGAAGTGCTCGACCCCGGGACGATGTTGACGCCGAGCAGCTGGTACTACGGCGACCGCACGACCCTCCACGTCACGCTCCCCGGGCCCGCCGACGCCTGGACCGGCACTCTCGGGGAGATCGGTAGCCCGCAGAGCGCGCCGATCGTGGACGGGGCGGCCGACGTCCCGCTCGGCGGGAAGGAGGTGCAGCCCGGCTCGATGCTCTGGCTCGAGCAGAAGTCCGACACCGGCGCCGTGCTCTCGAGGTGGGCGCTCCCGGTCGAGGTCCGTACCAGGACCACGGCCCTCGAGGCGACCCTCCCGGCCACGGTCCGCCAGGGGGCGGTGGTGACGGTCCCGGTCCGCGTGACCTCGCCCGACGGCGCGACGCCCCGGGGCACGGTGGGGGTGGAGTACACCCGCAGCGGCACCCCCGTGACCGTCGCCCGCGCGACGCTCACCGACGGCAGGGCCGCCGTCAGGCTGGCCGCGGACAGGATCCCGACGGGGACACGCACGCTGACCGTGCGTTACACGCAGAGCGACGACCTGGCGCCGTTCGGCTTCGCCGGAGCCGTGCGCTCCGGGTCGGTGACCGTCCTGCCCCGCCGGGCGACGCAGGTGACCACGTCGACGGCCGACGCCTGGACCTACGCGAGGTCCCGGAAGGTGTCGGTGCGCGTGACGGCCGCCGGCGCCGATCCCGACGGTCGGGTCGAGGTGCTGTGGCGCGGGGACAAGGTCGGGTCGGCCCGCGTGGTCGACGGCCGGGCGACCGTCTGGGTCGGTGGCAAGCAGGTGGAGCCGGGCGCCCGCCGGTACCTCACCGCGCGGTTCGTGCCGGCCGCGGCCACGGACGCCCCGTCGAGGCGGTCGTGGACCCAGCGCGTGCGCAAGGCCCCCGCGACCGTGCGCCTGACGATGGACCGGACACGGTTCCGCGCCGGCAGGCCGCTGGGGGACGTGCGGGCCACCGTGCGCGTCTCGGTCCCCGGGCTCCGCGAGGCCGGCAGGCTCTGTCTCCAGACCCGCCAGCCCGGTGATCGGTGGTCGGAGTGCTGGATCCCGGGCAGCGGGCCGCTGCGCTACTCGCACGAGGGCGTCAAGCGGATCACGGTCCCCTCCACGGCGCTCATCAGGTTCCACGGCAGCGAGCGCGGAAAGATGTACGTCCGGGTCACGTACACCCACCACAATCCGAACCGGGTGGCGGAGGGGTCGAAGCGGGTGACGACCGTCTGGTGGTGACCCGTCAGGGGCGCAGCAGCACCTTCGTCGCGCGGCGCTCGTCCATCGCGGCGTAGGCCTCGGCGGCGTCCGCCAGGGGGAGCTCGAGGTCGAAGACCTTGCCCGGCAGGATGGCGCCGGACAGGACGTCGGGCAGCAGCGTCTCCATGTAGCGGCGCGCCGATGCCATGCCGCCGCCGATGGTGACGTTGCGGTCGAACAGGCGCCGCACGCTGAGCTCGGGGCCGCCGTTCGGCACGCCGACGAAGCCGACCCGCCCGCCGCCGCGCACGACGTCGAGCGCCGTGTCCATGGACTGCTTGGTGCCGACGCACTCGAGCGCCGCGTCGGCCAGGTCGCCGTCGAGCAGGTCGCGCACGGCGGCCAGGCCCTCCTCGCCGCGCTCGGCGACGACGTCGGTGGCCCCGAAGTCGCGGGCCAGGGCCGCGCGGTCGTCGTGCCGGCTCATCGCGACGATCCGCTCTGCACCGAGCAGGCGCGCGCCGATGACGCCGGACAGCCCGACGGCACCGTCGCCGACCACGACGACGGTGTCGCCCGCGGAGACCCCCGCGGAGAACGCCGCGTGGTAGCCGGTGGACATGACGTCGGCGAGGGTGAGCAGGTGGGGCACGAGGCCCGCGGCCTCGAGCTCGGCCTCCGGCCGGCCCACGGGGAACAGGGAGTGCTGCGCGAGCGGGATGCGCACCCGCTCGCCCTGCGCGCCGTCGACCGGATTGCCCCAGCGGTCCGTGGAGCCGAAGCCGGTGACGACGTCGCAGGCGGCGGGGTATCCGGCGCGGCACGACTGGCACTCGCCGCAGCTCATGGTGAACGGCAGGATCACGAAGTCGCCGACCTGCGCCGACGTCACGTCGGCGCCGAGCTCCTCGACGACTCCCACCAGCTCGTGCCCGATGGGGCGCGGCCGCTTCACGGTCGTGACGCCGCGGTAGGGCCACAGGTCGGAGCCGCACACGCAGGCGGCGACGACGCGGACCACCGCGTCGCCGGGGGTCAGGACGGTCGGGTCGGGACGGTCCTCGACGCGGACGTCGCGGGGCCCGTGGATGACGGCTGCACGCATGCGCCCACGGTAGACCGCGCGCGAGGTTCGGACCGCGCAGGGACAGGCCGCGCAGGGACGGCGACGGCGCCGCCCCCTGGCGGGGTGCGGCGCCGTCGTCGAGGGCGCTCGAGTCAGCGCTGGTGGTCAGCGCTGGACGTCAGTGCTTGTCGTAGTACCCGGTGTCCTTGGCGCGCTGGAAGGAGCGCTCGATCTCGGCCTCGGCGTCGGTGCGGCCCACCCAGTGGGCGCCCTCGACGGACTTGCCCGGCTCGAGGTCCTTGTAGACCTCGAAGAAGTGCTGGATCTCCAGGCGGTGGAAGTCGGAGACGTCGTCGATGTCCTGGCGCCACGCGGCGCGCTGGTCGCCCAGGGGCACGCAGAGCACCTTGTCGTCGCCGCCCGCCTCGTCGCGCATGCGGAACATGCCGAGGGCGCGGCAGCGGATCAGGCAGCCGGGGAACGTGGGCTCCTCCAGGAGGACGAGCGCGTCCAGCGGGTCGCCGTCCTCGCCGAGGGTGCCCTCGATGAACCCGTAGTCGTCCGGGTAGCGGGTCGAGGTGAAGAGCATGCGGTCGAGGCGGATGCGACCGGTCTCGTGGTCCACCTCGTACTTGTTGCGCTGGCCCTTCGGGATCTCGATCGTGACGTCGAACTCCACTGTTCCTCCATGCTCGGACATGCTCGGGACATGTTCTGGTGCGGGCCATGCTCGGTGCGGACGCCCTGTCAAAGTGTGCCATGCGCGGTCGCCCGCGCCCGGTCCGGTGCGGCGGCCCCGATCGGCGGACGGACGTGGGAAGATACGCACGGAGCGCGCCACGGGATCCGGGCTGTGACGATGCTCACGGACATCTCACCGGTGCAGGAGGGCGCATGGGGTGGCGGGCCAGCGTCGGCGCCACCGTCACGACCGTGGTCGTGCTCTTCGGCGGATACCTCGTGGCGGACGCCTACGACGTCGTGCCCGGCCTGCTCACCACGTCCCCGCCGCCCGCCCCCGCGGCCCCGTTCCCGTCGGCCCCCGGCGCCGTCGAGGGGCCCGAGCCGGAGCGCTCGCTCCCCGACCTGCCCGACGACGCCGCCGAGCCCACGCAGGCGGCCGTCGGCAAGCTCGTGACCGGGCTCCGCAAGGACGACCGCCTGGGCAAGCGGGTCGGGGTGATCGTCACGGACGCCGCGACCGGCACGACGCTCGGCGCGAACGCCCCCGACCGCCCGATGGTGCCGGCCTCCACCCAGAAGCTGTTCACGGCGGTCGCCGCGATGGCGGGCCCCGGCGGGGACGCCACCCTGCCCACCACCGTCGTGCTCGACGGCGAGAGCCACCTCGTCCTCGTGGGCGGCGGGGACATGATGCTCGCCGCCGGTGCGGGCGACCCGGACGAGGTGAACGGCCGCGCCGGCCTCGGCGACCTGGCGACCCAGGTGGCGGCGGAGGTGAGGCTCAGCGGCAAGGACGTGACCCTCAGCCTCGACGACACGCTGTTCTCCGGCCCCGCGGTGCCCGCCAAGGTGCCCGCCGAGGACGTCACCCTCGGGTACACGGCCCCGGTCGCGGCGCTCGCGGTGAACGTCGCCCGGACCACCGACGAGGAGTACGCCCCGCGGGAGAAGGACCCCGCGATGGCGGCAGCGAAGACCTTCGCGAAGGCGCTGGAGAAGCGCGGCGTCACCGTGCGGGGCGGCGTGGACCGCGACAGCGCGCCGGCGTCCGCGCGGGAGGTCGGGCGCGTCGAGTCGGCGCCGCTGCGCGACGTCGTCGGCGACATGCTGCGCCGGTCGGACAACACGATCACCGAGGTCGTCGGGCGGATCGTGGCGATCGACGCGGGCATGCCCGGCACGGGGACGGCCGCGATCCGGGCCGTGACCGCCGAGGTCACCGACCTCGGCGTCGACATGGACGGTGCCACCCTGCACGACCTGTCCGGCCTGGCCCGCGGCTCGAAGGTCACGCCGCGCCAGCTCGCCGACACCCTGCGGCTCGCCGTCGACCCGGACCACCCCGCGCTGCGCGACGTCGCCGACGGGCTCGCCGTCGCCGGCCTCAGCGGCACGCTGCACGACCGCTACCCGAAGCCGAACCCCGGGCGCGGCTACGTCACCGGCAAGACCGGCAGCCTGCCGAACGTCACCGGCCTCGCGGGCACCGTCGTGACCACCGACGACCGGATGCTGCTGTTCGTCACCCTCGCCGACAAGGTGCCCGACGGCGGCACCTACGGCGCGCGGGTGATCTTCGACGACTTCGCCGGCGACCTCGCGGACTGCGGCTGCCGGTAGCCGCCCAGGATCTGGTTACCGTGGTCCCGTGACCACGCCCGCCCCCGCCGCCGAGCCCCTGCTGGACTGGACGGCGGCGGCGCAGATCGCGGCCCGCGTCGCCCGGCCGGGCGCCGTCGCGCCGCGCGACGAGCTCGACACGCTCGTGGCCGGTCTGCGCACCGCGGCGGGGACCGCCGTCGGGCACGTGCTGGAGGTCACCGGCATGACGCCCGCCGCCCCGCTGCCCGCCGACGGGTCCCTCGGCGACGTCCTCGTCGTGGACCGCGCCGGCTGGACGCGCGCCAACGCGCAGTCGATGCGCGCGATGACCGACCCCGTGATGGCGGCCGTCGCGGCCGACGTCCCGTCCACCTCGGCCGCCGCCCGGCTGGCCGGCGCGGCCGAGGTCGGGGGCCTGCTCGCGCTGCTGTCGGGGCGGGTGCTCGGCCAGTTCGACCCGTACGGGGCGGGGCGCGGCCGGCTGCTGCTCGTCGCGCCGAACGTGCTGCAGGTGGAACGGTCGCTGGGCCTGCGCCCCCGCGACTTCCGGCTGTGGGTGTGCCTGCACGAGCAGACGCACGCCCTCCAGTTCGCAGCCGCGCCCTGGCTCGCCGACCACCTCGTGGGGCGGGTGGGCGACCTCATGAGCGGCGTCACCCGCAGCTCCGTCGCGATGGCGCGCGCCCCGCTGCGGGAGAAGGTCGCCGTCGTCGGCCGCACCGTGCTGCGCGCCGTGCGCGGCGAGCTCGTCACCCCGCTCGACGGCGTCCTCGGCCCCGAGCAGCGCGCCGAGCTGGAGGAGATCACCGCCGTGATGGCCCTGCTGGAGGGGCACGCCGACGTGATGATGGACGCCGTCGGGCCGCGCGTCGTGCGGACGGTGCGCACCATCCGCGCGCGCTTCGAGAAGCGGCGCGACGGCGAGGGCGCGCCCGCGCTCGACGTCGTCCTGCGCCGGGTGCTCGGCATGGACGCCAAGCTCGCCCAGTACCGGGACGGCGCCGCGTTCGTGCGCGCCGTGGAGGAGCGGGTGGGCCGCGACGGGCTCAACGCCGTCTGGTCCGAGCCCTCGCACCTGCCGTCCGCCCGCGAGATCGCCGACCCGCGCGCCTGGGTGCGGCGCGTGCACGGCTGAGGCCGGGGCGGACGACGGGGATGGCCCGCGTCGACCCGGCGCTCGCGGCGGCCCGCGCCGCCGTCCGTGCCCAGCTGCAGGACCTCGCGCTCGGCCCGGGCGACCTGGTGCTCGTCGCGTGCTCCGGCGGGGCGGACAGCCTCGCGCTCGCGGCGGCGACCGCACACGAGGCGCGGCGGGTGGGGCGCTCCGTGCGCGCGCCGGGGTTCGCGGTGCGGGCGGGGGCGGTGGTCGTGGACCACGGCATGCAGGCCGGGTCCGACGCCGTCGCGGCGACGGCCGCCGCCCGCTGCCGCGACCTCGGCCTCGACCCCGTGCTGGTGCGCCGCGTGCGGGTCGACGACGCCCCCGGCGCCGGCGGGCCGGAGGGCGCCGCCCGCGCCGCCCGGTACGCCGCGCTGGACGCCGCGGCCGACGAGACGGGCGCGGTCGCCGTCCTGCTCGGCCACACCCAGGACGACCAGGCCGAGTCCGTGCTCCTGGGCCTCGCGCGGGGGAGCGGGGCGCGGTCGCTGGCGGGCATGCCGCGCCGCCGGGGTCGCTACGCGCGGCCGTTCCTCGGGCTGCGGCGTGCGCAGACCGAGGCGGCGTGTGCCGCCGCCGGCCTGGACTACTGGACCGACCCGACCAACCTGCTCCCCGACGCCCGGGCCTCGATCGACGGAGAGCACGACGGCGCGGTGCCGGCCCGCACGCGGGTGCGTGGCGCCGTCGTCCCGGCGCTCCAGGACGCGCTCGGGCCGGGCGTGGTGCCCGCGCTCGCCCGCACAGCCGACCAGCTGCGCGACGACGCGGACGCCCTCGACGCCCTGGCCGCCGACCTGCTCGCCGCCGCCACGGTGCCGGACGACGGGCCGGGCGGGCTCGGGCTCGACCTCGAGGTGCTGGTGGCCGCACCGGCCGCGCTGCGGCGGCGGGCGCTGCGGTCGGCCGCGCTCGCCGTCGGCTGCCCGCCGGGGGCGACGACGGCGCGGCACGTGGACGCCCTCGACGCCCTCGTCGTCTCGTGGCGTGGGCAGGGAACCGTCCACCTGCCGGGCGACGCTCGCGCGCTCCGCGCGTGTGGCAGGCTCTACCTGCACCCCGCCGCCGACGCACCCGCACGCCGTGCCCGGCCCGGTCGGCGCACCTCCCAGCCAACCCGTTCCCTCGAGGAGTGACCGTGGACCAGTCGGACGTCTCAGGCGACCTCGCCAACATCTTGCTCACCGAGGAGCAGATCGGCACCAAGCTCGACGAGATCGCCGCGCAGATCGACGCCGACTACGCGGGCAAGGACCTGCTCCTGGTGGGCGTGCTCAAGGGCGCGGTCATGGTGATGGCGGATCTCGCCCGCCGCCTGCACCACCCGGTGCACATGGACTGGATGGCGGTGTCCTCCTACGGCTCGGGCACCAAGTCCTCCGGCGTGGTGCGCATCCTCAAGGACCTCGACGCCGACCTCACCGGTCGCAACGTGCTCATCGTCGAGGACGTCATCGACTCGGGCCTCACGCTCTCCTGGCTCGTCGCGAACCTGCGCTCCCGCGGGCCGGAGTCGGTGGAGATCGCGGCGATGCTCCGCAAGCCCGACGCCGCGAAGGTCGACGTCGACGTGCGCTACGTCGGCTTCGACATCCCCAACGAGTTCGTCGTGGGCTACGGCCTCGACTACGCCGAGAAGTACCGCAACCTGCCGTTCGTCGGCACGCTCGCGCCGCACGTCTACAGCTGACGACCCGCTGGACCACGCCGTCGCGCCCTGGGCGAACACCCACGGTTCGTCCACGATCGGCGTGTAGCGTCGTGAACCACACGTTGCCCGACGGAAGGGAAGCGGGGCACCGACCCCGTCGCCGATGAACATCAAGAAGATCCTGAGCGGCCCGATCATCTGGATCGTGGTCGGCCTCGTGCTCGTCTCGCTGGCCTTCAGCGCGTTCAGCACCGACCGGGTGTCCCGGATCGAGACCTCTCAGGGGCTCGAGCTGCTCGCCGGCGACACGGTGGACCACGCCCTCATCGTCGACGGGGAGCAACGCGTCGAGCTGGAGCTGAGCTCGAAGTACGTGACCGACCAGGGCACCAAGGAAGAGCAGGACCACGGCACCAAGGTCGAGTTCTTCTACGTCCAGCCGCAGGGCGACGAGGTGGCCACCGCGGTCAAGTCCGCGGACCTGAAGGACGGCTTCGACTCGCAGGTGCCGCAGCCGAGCTTCTGGAGCTCGATGCTGGGCTTCCTCATCCCGTTCCTGATCATCGGCGTGGTCTTCTGGTTCATCCTGTCGCGGATGCAGGGCGGCGGGCGCAACGGCGTCATGGGCTTCGGCAAGTCCAAGGCCAAGCTGATCAGCAAGGACATGCCGCAGGTGACGTTCGCCGACGTCGCGGGCGTGGACGAGGCGGTCGAGGAGCTCCAGGAGATCAAGGAGTTCCTCGAGGACCCGGCCAAGTTCCAGGCCGTGGGCGCCAAGATCCCCAAGGGCGTGCTGCTGTACGGCCCGCCCGGAACCGGCAAGACCCTGCTCGCGCGCGCCGTCGCCGGCGAGGCCGGGGTGCCGTTCTACTCGATCTCCGGCTCGGACTTCGTCGAGATGTTCGTCGGCGTCGGCGCGTCCCGCGTGCGCGACCTGTTCGAGCAGGCCAAGAACAACTCGCCGGCGATCATCTTCGTCGACGAGATCGACGCCGTCGGCCGCCACCGTGGCGCCGGCATGGGCGGCGGGCACGACGAGCGCGAGCAGACGCTGAACCAGATGCTCGTCGAGATGGACGGCTTCGACGTCAAGACGAACGTCATCCTCATCGCGGCCACGAACCGCCCCGACATCCTCGACCCGGCGCTGCTGCGCCCGGGCCGGTTCGACCGCCAGGTCGCCGTCGAGGCCCCGGACCTCAAGGGCCGCGAGCACATCCTCAAGGTGCACGCGCAGGGCAAGCCGATGGTCGAGTCGATCGACCTCGCCGTCGTCGCGCGCCGCACCCCCGGCTTCACGGGCGCGGACCTGGCCAACGTGCTCAACGAGGCCGCGCTGCTCACGGCGCGCAGCGGCGCCCAGCTGATCGACGACCGCGCCCTGGACGAGGCGATCGACCGCGTCATCGCGGGCCCGCAGAAGCGCACCCGCGTGATGCAGGTCAAGGAGCAGAAGATCACCGCGTACCACGAGGGCGGGCACGCCCTGGTCGCGGCGGCGATGCGGTACACGGACCCCGTCACGAAGGTGACGATCCTGCCGCGCGGCCGGGCCCTCGGCTACACGATGGTCATGCCGATGGAGGACAAGTACTCCACCACGCGCAACGAGCTGCTCGACCAGCTCGCCTACGCGATGGGCGGCCGCGTGGCCGAGGAGATCGTCTTCCACGACCCGACGACCGGCGCCAGCAACGACATCGAGAAGGCCACGTCGACGGCCCGCAAGATGGTCACCGAGTACGGCATGAGCGAGAAGGTCGGCGCGATCAAGCTCGGCAGCGGCTCGGGCGAGCCGTTCCTGGGCCGCGACATGGGCCACCAGCGGGACTACTCGGAGGCCGTCGCCGGCACCGTGGACCACGAGGTGCGCAAGCTCGTCGAGGCCGCGCACGACGAGGCGTGGGAGGTGCTCACCCAGTACCGCGACGTGCTCGACGAGCTGGTGCTGCGCCTGCTCGAGAAGGAGACGCTGAACCAGGCCGAGCTGGCGGAGATCTTCGCGCCCGTGGTCAAGCGCGAGCCGCGCGACGTGTGGCTGTCCAGCGAGCAGCGCACGGTGCACACCCGTGGCCCGATCATGACCGAGGGCGAGCGCGCCGCGTCCAACGGCAACGGTCAGGCCGTCGTGCCGCAGGACGAGGCCGCCATCGTGGGTAACGAGAGCGACGTGCAGGAGGCCGGGCCCGGCCTCGGCAGCGACACCGAGCCGCCGGCGGCGGGGGAGAACCGGTGACCGACCCGGTGACGGACCTGGGCATGCGCGCGGCCGCGGACGTGCCGGTGTACGACTCCGCACGGGCCGAGGCCGCCGTCCGCGAGCTGCTGCTCGCGGTGGGCGAGGACCCGGACCGCGAGGGGCTGCGCGAGACGCCCGCCCGCGTGGCGCGCGCCTACCAGGAGATCTTCGCGGGGCTGCGGCAGGAGCCCGAGGACGTGCTGACCACCACCTTCGACCTCGGTCACGAGGAGATGGTGCTGGTGCGCGACATCGAGGTCTACTCGACGTGCGAGCACCACCTGGTGCCGTTCCACGGCGTCGCGCACGTGGGCTACATCCCCAGCACGGACGGCCGGATCACCGGGCTGTCCAAGCTGGCGCGGCTCGTCGAGGTGTACGCCCGCCGCCCGCAGGTCCAGGAGCGGCTGACGACGCAGGTCGCGGACGCGCTGGTGCGCATCCTCGAGCCGCGCGGCGTCCTCGTCGTCGTGGAGTGCGAGCACCTGTGCATGTCGATGCGCGGGGTGCGCAAGCCCGGCTCCCGCACGGTCACGTCGGCGGTGCGCGGCATCATGCAGAACCCGGCGACGCGCGCCGAGGCCATGAGCCTCATCACGGGACGGTGACCCGGGCATGACCGCGCACCCGCGCGACGCTCTCGTCGCGGGGCTCCCGGAGCTGTCCGGGGTGGGCCGGTGCCTGGTCATGGGTGTCGTGAACATCACGCCCGACTCGTTCTCTGACGGCGGCGAGTGGTTCGAGCCGGACGCCGGAGTGCAGCACGGCCTCGACCTGCTGGCCGAGGGGGCGGAGATCCTCGACGTCGGCGGCGAGTCGACGCGGCCGGGCTCGGCCCGGGTCGACGAGGACGAGGAGCTGCGTCGTGTGATCCCGGTGATCGAGCGGCTCGCGGCCCACGGCGCCGTCGTGTCGGTCGACACGACGCGGTCCGGGGTCGCGGAGCGCGCGGTCGCCGCCGGGGCACGGCTCGTCAACGACGTCTCGGGCGGCCTCGCGGACCCGCGGATGGGCCACGTCGTGGCCGACACGGGCGTCGCGTACGTCGCGATGCACTGGCGCGGGCACGCGGACGTCATGGACAGCCTCGAGGTGTACGACGACGTCGTCGCCGAGGTCCGCGACGAGCTCGGCCAGCGCATGGACGCCCTGCTCGCCGTGGGCGTCGACGCCGAGCAGGTGGTCCTCGACCCGGGCCTCGGGTTCTCCAAGGCCGGCGCCCTGAACTGGCCGATCCTGTCCCACCTGGACGCGCTGCACTCTCTCGGCCGTCCGGTCCTGGTGGGGGCCTCCCGCAAGAGGTTCCTGGGGCACCTGCTCGAGGGCACGCGCGGCCTGCCGGACGACCGGCCCGCGCCGCCGCTCGAGCGCGACCACGCCACCGCAGCCGTCTCCGCGCTGTCCGCCGCCGCGGGCGCGTGGGCCGTCCGGGTGCACGCCGCCCGGGCCAGCGCGGACGCCGTCCGGGTCGCGGACGCCTGGACGACGGCCACCCTCGACATGGAAGATGCCGGGATGATCGCACCGGCACACCGCACCGAAGCCGTGGGCGGGCCCCGTACCGCCGCCGATGAGGAGGGCCTCTCGTGACCTTCGCCGCAGCCGTTCCGGGACCGGACGGGCAGCCGCTCGACCAGATCCGCCTCGCCGGAGTGACGGCGACCGGGCACCACGGCGTCCTCGCGCACGAGCGCGCCGAGGGGCAGGTGTTCAGCGCCGACGTCGTGCTGCACCTGGACACCCGCGCCGCCGCGTCGTCCGACGACCTCGCGAACACCGTGAGCTACGCGGACGTCGCGCAGGACGTGCACAACGTGCTCGCCGGGTCCCCGGCCGACCTCGTGGAGACCGTCGCCGAGCGGATCGCCGCCGTCGTCCTCGCGAGCCCGGCCGTGCAGGCCGTCGACGTGCGCGTGCACAAGCCGCAGGCGCCCATCCCCGTGCCGTTCGACGACGTCGCGATCGTGGTCCGCCGCGACCGGTCGCGCCCGCCCGTGGTCGACGTCGCCCCGGTGGCCGAGCCGGCCGAGGCCGCCGCCCCCGTCGCGCCGGTCGTGCCTGCCGAGGTGCACGCGCCGATCCCTCCGGCCCCCGTGGCCGCGGCCGTGCCGGTCGGGCCCGTCGAGCCCGAGGTCGCCCCCGCGCCCGCCGGCGACCCGCTGGACGCCACCCCGGCCGAGCCCGTGGAGGCCGTGCTGGCCCTCGGCGCCAACCTCGGCGACGCGCAGGTCACCCTCCGCCAGGCGGTGACGGACGTCGACCGGCTCCCCGGCGTGCAGGTCATGGAGGTCTCGCCGCTGGCGCGCACCGCCGCCGTCGGCGGCCCGGAGCAGCCCGACTACCTCAACGCCGTGCTCGTGGTGCGCACCACGCTCTCGCCGCGGGACCTGCTGCGCAGCACCCAGCAGGTCGAGGCGCAGCACGGCCGCGTCCGCGAGGAGCGCTGGGGGCCGCGCACGCTCGACGTCGACATCGTCCAGTACGGGTCGCTCGTGGCGAGCGGGCCCGACCTCGAGCTGCCGCACCCGCGCGCCCAGGAGCGCGCGTTCGTGCTCGTGCCGTGGGCCGAGGTCGCGCCCGAGGCGCTGCTCGGCGGACCGGGCGGCGGCCCCGTCGGCCAGCTCGCGGTGACCGCCCCCGACCGCGCCGGCATCCGCTGGCTCGCGCTCGACTGGCTGACCGGGCCCACGCAGAGCACCGGCCAGGTCTCCGCGGGCTCCGACCCGGCGCCCTCGTCGCCCGTGCCGCAGTCCCAGCCCGAGCCGCAGGAGCACTCCTCGGAGGCCTACCCGGCGCAGGGGTACCCGGCCGCGCCGCACGGCGCCGAGCCGTCGGCCGCGGAGCCTGAGGGCCAGTCGCACGACCAGCCCTATGCCCAGCCGTTCACGCCCCCGGTCGCCGAGCCGAAGCAGCAGGCCGACCCGCGTCGCGATGCCCACGATTCCGGCGCGTACGGGTCCGACGCCCACGGCGCCGACGCGTTCGGCGACCCGGCCCAGCCGCTCACGCCGCGGCCGTTCGCCGCCGTCCCGCCGGTCGCGCACGACGCCGGCCCGCACGCTCCGGTGCCCTCCGCCCCTGCGTCATCGAACCCTGTGTCGTCCGCCCCAGCACCCCAGGCTCCTGCGTCGCCGGCCCCCGCGCCCTCCGCACCCGCGGCGCCGAGCCCGGCCGCCCCGTCGAACCCGCCCGCCGGGTCGTCGTTCGCGCCGCCCGTGGCGTCGGCACCGGAGCCGTACGCACCCGAGCCGTACTCGCCCGAGCAATACTCGCCCGAGCCGTATGCACCCGAGCCGTACGCACCCGAGCCGTCGGCCCCGGTCGCGTACGTGCCGGAGCAGCTCGCACCGGACCGCACCACCCCGCAGCCCGCGGCCCCCGGCCCGGTGCGGCACGAACCCGTGCCGCCGGCACCCGCGCCGGCCCCGCAGGCCGCCGTGAACCCGCCCGCGCTGCCGGACCCGTTCGCGCCGCTGCCGGACGCGCACCCCGGCCAGGCCCTCCCGCAGGAGCGGTACGGGGAGGACGACCGCTGAGATGCGCCGCACCTCCGTCCGCCTGCTCGCGGCCGTCTTCGCCGTCGTGGCGGTGGGCGGCGCGGGGCTGCTGCGGCTGCTCGAGTCGCGCGGCGTCTACCTGCCCACGGTCGCGTGGGTGGAGGACGTCGCGATGCTCGCGCTCGCCGGCGGCATCTTCTGGGCCGGCTGGGCCGTGCGCGCGTACCAGAAGGGCGACCGGCCCGGCCTCGACCCCCTGCGCGCGGCGCGCACCTTCGTCCTGGCCAAGGCCGGGGCGCTGACGGGCGCGCTGCTCGCGGGACGGTACGTCGCGAGCGTGCTCGTGGTGCTCGGCCAGCTCCAGGTCGAGGCGCGGCGCGACCAGGCGATCGCCTCCGCGATCGCCGCGGGCTGCGCGCTGGTGCTCTGCGTGGTCGGGCTCGTCGTCGAGAAGTTCTGCCAGCTGCCGCCGTCGGACGACGCCGAGGGTGACACGGAGGAGCACGCCGACCCGCTGCCGTCCTGACGGCGCGCGGACTCGCCGTCGGACGACCGCCTCCGACTTCCGTCGGACCCGCGGCGGCGCGGACCGGGACCGACGGACGATGTGGCCCGGGGTGCCCGGATGGAAGGATGGAGCCATGACGAGCATCCCCGCGGGCGCGGACCACCCGGCCGCGCGCCAGACCGGTCCCTTCGACCCGCCGGACGTCGCGTGGCAGCGCGTGTCGCCGAGGCTCGTCCCGGCGCGGCTCATCTCGGCGTCGGTGACCCTGGCCGTGCCGATCGTCGCGGGCGTGGTGCTCGCCGTCCTGGTCTCGCCGTGGTTCTGGCTGCTCGCCGGGGTGCCGGCCGCGCTGCTGCTGTGGGCGGTGCTCCTCGTGCCGCGCCAGGTCCGCGCGATCGGGTACGCCGAGCGCGCCGACGACCTGCTGATCCGCAAGGGCATCATGTTCCGCTCGCTCGTCGTCGTGCCCTACGGCCGCATGCAGTACGTGGACGTGGAGGCCGGCCCGCTGGATCGGAAGCTGGGGATCGCGAAGGTCCAGCTGCACACGGCGTCGGCGGGCACGGACGCGGACATCCCGGGCCTGGTGCCCGACGAGGCCGAGCGGCTGCGCGACCGGCTGACCGCGCGGGGCGAGGCGAGGCTGGCGGGCCTGTGAGCACCCCGACTCCTGGCGCGACCCCGGCCCCCGGCGCGACGCCGGGCCCGGCCACACCGGGCGCCCCTGACCTGGGCGCCTCCGTCCCGGGCGTCTCCGACCCGGGCGCGCCGTCCGCGCGCCGGGACCTGTCCTGGCGCCGCGTGCACCCGGTGACGCCGTTCGTGCGCGGCTGGGCGGCCGTGGTCGCCATCCTCGTCATCGCCGGTCAGCAGGTGCTCGACGACGTGGCCCGGGCGGTCGAGGCGGCGGGCGAGATCCGCGGCCTGTGGTGGATGGTGCTCCTCGGGCTCGTCGTCGTGGTCGGGATCGTGTTCGGCTACGCCGCGCTCGCGTGGCGCATGACGGCGTACGCGGTGGACGACGACGCGGTGCACCTGCGCAAGGGCATCCTGTTCCGGCAGCAGCGGCACGCGCGGCTGGACCGGCTGCAGGCGATCGACGTGCGCCAGCCGTTGCTGGCGCGCCTGTTCGGCCTGGCCGAGCTGCGGCTCGAGGTGGCGGGCGGCTCGGACTCGGGCGTGGCGATCGGCTTCCTCAAGGAGGCGGACGCGCAGCACCTGCGCGCGGACCTGCTCGCCCGCGCCGCGGGGGTCAAGGCCGCGCACCGCGCCGAGTCGTCGGCCGCCCCGGCGGGTCCCGCGCCGGAGGGCGACGCCGCGACCGGCGACGACGCCCTGGTGCAGCCCGCCGGGACGGTGGCGCCGGCGGCCGGCCCGGAGCCCGCGGACGACGTCGCCCCCGAGGCGCCCGAGCGCCAGGTGTACGAGGTGCCGCCCACGCGGCTGCTGCTGTCGCTGCTGCGGATGCCGGGCCTGTGGATCGCGGTGCTCCTGCTGGTCGGTATCGGCGTGGCGGTGTTCGTCACCCGCGAGGTCAGCATCCTGTTCTCCGCGCTGCCCGCCATCCTGGGCGTCGGCGGGTACATCTTCCAGCGCTTCGCGGGGGAGTTCGGCTTCCGTGCGGCGCTGTCGCCCGACGGCATCCGCCTGCGCCACGGGCTGCTGGAGACGCGCGCGCAGACCATCCCGCCGGGCCGCGTGCAGGCGGTGTCGCTCACGCAGGGCCCGCTGTGGCGCGGGCCGGACTGGTGGCGCGTCAAGGTCAACGTGGCCGGCTACGGCGGCGGCGAGGGCCAGCAGGGGGAGCAGCAGCACGTGCTCCTGCCCGTCGGCCCGCGCGAGGAGGCGCTCACCGCCCTGTGGCTGGTGCTGCCCGACCTCCAGGTGGCCGACCCGGACGACACGCTCGCCCTGCTCGACGAGGCCCTCACCGGCGACGCCCGCACGGACCGCTGGTTCGTCACCAGCCCGCGGCGGGCCCGGCTGCTCGACCCGTGGAGCTGGCGCCGCAACGGGTACGCCGTGACGGGCCGTGCGCTGCTGGCCCGCGGCGGCCGGTTCGTGCGCCGCCTCGAGGTGGTGCCGCACGAGCGCACCCAGTCCCTCGGGCTCGAGCAGGGCCCGTGGCAGCGTCGGCGGGGTCTCGCGTCGTTCGCGCTGCACTCCACGCCGGGACCGATCAGCCCGGTCGTCTACCACCTGGACGAGGACGAGGCCGCCCGCCTGCTCGACGAGCAGTCCGTGCGCGCCCGGGAGGCCCGCGCCCACGCGGGGCCCGAGCGTTGGATGGAGGGCCCGCGGTGAGCGCCACCGACGACGCGGGAACCGACCGGCCGACCCCGCCGTCAGCGCGGCCGGGCCGCCTCGGGGTGGGCGTCGTGGGCGCCGGCCGCGTCGGCGCCGTGCTGGGCAGCGCCCTGCGCGCGGCGGGGCACACCGTCGTGGGGGCGAGCGGCGTCAGCGAGGAGTCGCGTGAGCGGATCGCGACGCTGCTGCCGGGCGTCCCGCACCTGGAGGTGCCCGACGTCGTGGAGCGCGCCGAGATGGTGCTGCTCGCGGTGCCCGACGACGCGCTCGCGGACGTCGTCGGCGGGCTCGCGGCGCTCGGCGCGTGGCAGCCCGGTCAGCTCGTCGTGCACACGTCGGGCCGGTACGGCGCGGCCGTGCTCGACCCGGCCCGGCGGGCGGGCGCGATCCCGGTGGCGCTGCACCCGGCGATGACGTTCACCGGCACGTCGCTCGACCTGCACCGCCTGGAGGGCTGCACGTTCGCCGTCACGGCGCCGGCGGCGGTCCAGCCGATCGGCCAGGCGCTCGTCGTCGAGGTCGGCGGGGAGCCCGTGATCGTCGCGGAGGAGGCGCGCGGGCTGTACCACGCGGCCCTCGCGCACGGCGCGAACCACCTGGTCGTCCTCGTCGCGCAGGCGGCGCAGGCGCTGGAGGCCGCGGGCGTCCAGCAGCCCGGCCGCGCCCTCGCGCCCCTGCTCTCGGCCGCCCTCGACGGCGCGACCCGCGCCGCGGACGCGCGCGACGGCGAGGGGCCGGGCGCGATCTCCGCCCTCACCGGGCCGGTGTCGCGGGGCGACGTCGGCACCGTGCGCACGCACCTCGACGTGCTGCGGGACCTGGCGGCGCGGACCGGCGCCACCGACGTGCCGGCGTCGTACACCGAGCTGGCCCGCGGCGCCACGAGCCGCGCGCTCGCCGCCCACCGCATCGGGGACCGCGCGGCCCGCGAGCTGCTCGACGCGCTCGCGCCCGATGCGCCGCCCCACCCCGACGACCCGCACCGCGTCGACCCACCAGTCGACCCACCACAGGAGCCACGATGAGCGACCAGACCCCCACCACCGCGGCGCCCGCCGTCGTGCGCACCCGGCCGGAGCTGCACGACGCGCTCACCGCGTGGACGCTGTCGGGGCCGGAGCCCACGGACCGTCGCGCCGTCGTCATGACGATGGGGGCGCTGCACGACGGCCACCTGCAGCTCGTGCGCCGGGCGCGCGAGGCGGCCGGGCCGACCGGGCAGGTGGTGGTGACGATCTTCGTCAACCCGCTGCAGTTCGGGGCCGGGGAGGACCTGGACCGCTACCCCCGCGACCTGGACGGCGACGTCGCGAAGCTGGCGAGCGTGGGCGCCGACCTGGTGTTCGCGCCCACGCCGGACGTCGTCTACCCCGACGGGGACCCGGTCGTGCGCGTCTCGGCGGGGCACGTCGGCGAGGTGCTGGAGGGCGAGTCGCGCCCCGGACACCTGGACGGCGTCCTCACGGTGGTGCTCAAGCTCATGCACCTGGTGCGCCCGGACGTCGCCCTGTTCGGGGAGAAGGACGCGCAGCAGCTGCTGGCCGTGCGCCGCATGGTGCGCGACCTGGACGTCGACGTCGAGGTGCTCGGCGTGCCGATCGTGCGCGACCCCGACGGCCTCGCGATGTCCTCGCGCAACGCCTACCTGTCCGACGACGAGCGGGCCGCCGCCCTCACGCTGTCGCGCGCGCTGCGGGCCGGCGCCGGCGCGGCCGCCGAGGGCCCGGAGGCCGTCCGCGCGGCGGCGTCGGGAATCCTGGAGGCGGGCGCCGGTGTTGAACCCGATTACCTGGCACTCGTCGACCCGACTACCGTGGACCCGGTGCCCGCGGACTTCCGCGGCTCCGCCCTCCTCCTCGTGGCGGCGCGTGTCGGCGCCACCCGACTGATCGACAACCAGGCCGTGGACCTCGCCGGCGGCCCCGCCACCGGCGCGAGCCCACAGGAGAACACCAGTGACTGAGCACGCGAACCGCCCCGCCTCCCTGCAGCGGCCGATGATGATCGGCAAGATCCATCGCGCCACCGTGACGCAGGCGGACCTGCACTACGTCGGCTCCATCACCATCGACGCCGACCTGCTCGACGCCGCGGACCTGTACCCCGGCCAGCAGGTCGACGTGGTCGACGTCACCAACGGCGCCCGCCTCACGACCTACGTCATCCCGGGCGAGCGCGGCGGCCACCAGGTGAGCATCAACGGCGCGGCCGCGCACCTCGTGCACCCGGGGGACACCGTCATCGTCATCGCCTACGGGACGATGTCGGACGCCGACGCGCGGACCTACTCCCCGGCGGTCGTCTTCGTCGACCCGGAGAACCGGGTCGTGGAGCTCGACGACGACCCGGGCCAGGTGCCGGACGGCTTCGGCCTGGAGTCCAGCGGCGTCCCCTTCGCGGCCGTCCGGTGACGCCTGCGGTGACCCGTCCGTGAACGGGCCGCGGCTCGCCCGCGCGCTCGTCGCCCCGGCCCCCGGCTGGACCACCACGGCCGACGCGATCGTCGTCGGCACCGGCATCGCCGGCCTGACGGCGGCGCTGGAGCTGCGCACCCGCGTGCCGCGCGTGCTGCTGGTCACCAAGGGCGCGCTGTCCTCCGGTTCCACGGTGTGGGCGCAGGGCGGCGTGGCGGCGGCCCTGCACCCCGACGACACCCCCGACGCGCACCTCACGGACACGCTCGCCGCCGGCGGCGGCCTGAGCGACCCCGAGGCCGTGCGCGTCCTCGTCACCGACGGGCCGGACCGCGTGCGCGAGCTCGTGGCGCGCGGCACGTCGTTCGACGTGGGTCCCGACGGCGAGATCGCCCTCACCCGGGAGGGCGGCCACCGCGCCGACCGCATCGTGCACGCGGGCGGCGACGCCACCGGCGCCGAGATCTCGCGCGCCCTGGTGGCGCAGATCGAGGCCGTGCGCGACGACCCCGGCATCGAGGTGCTGGAGAACGCCCTGGTGCTCGACGTGCTCACCGGCGCCCCCGGCCCCGACGGCCGCCGTCCGGCCGCGGGCGTCACCCTGCACGTGCGCGGGGCGGGCAGCCGCGACGGGGTGGGCGCCGCGCTGGCGCCGGTGGTCGTGCTGGCCACGGGCGGCATCGGCCAGGTCTTCCGCTCGTCGACCAACCCGCCCGCCGCCACGGGCGACGGCATCGCCGCCGCGTTGCGTGCCGGCGCCTCCGTGGGCGACCTCGAGTTCGTGCAGTTCCACCCCACCGTGCTGTGGCAGGGGCTCGGCGCCAAGGGCCAGCAGCCGCTCATCAGCGAGGCCGTCCGCGGCGAGGGCGCGCTGCTGCTCGACGTCGACGGCTACCGCTTCATGCCCCGCGAGCACGAGCTGGCCGAGCTGGCGCCGCGGGACGTCGTCGCGCACGCCATCGTGCGGCGCATGGCCGCCACGAGCGCGGACCACGTGCTGCTGGACGCCCGGCACCTGGGCGCGGGCTTCCTGCGACGCCGCTTCCCGACCATCACCGCACGGCTGCTCGCGCAGGGCATCGACTGGACCGAGGAGCCCGTCCCGGTCGCGCCCGCGCAGCACTACCACTCGGGCGGCGTCGTGACCGACGTGCGCGGCCGCACCTCCGTCCCCGGCCTGTACGCCGTCGGGGAGGTCGCGTGCACGGGCGTGCACGGCGCCAACCGGCTCGCGTCCAACTCGCTGCTCGAGGGGCTGGTCTTCGCGCACGCCGCGGCCCGCGACGTCGCGCAGCGTGTGTCCGACGGCGAGCTCCGGTCCGCCCCGGACCCCGAGGAGCGCCCCGGCGGGTCCGCCCTCGTGGCCGCCGCCGCCCGCTCGCGCGTGCAGCGCGTCACCTCCGAGGGGGCGGGCCCGGTGCGCTCCGCCGACTCGCTCGAGCGCGCCGCCGGCCTCCTCGCCGCGGTCCGCACCGACGCGCACCGCGCGGACGACGTCGTCGCCGACCCCCAGGTCGCCGAGTGGGAGACCACCACCGTGCACCAGGTGGCCAGCGCCCTCGTGCACGCCGCGTGGGTGCGCGCCGAGTCCCGGGGCGGGCACTTCCGCACCGACTTCCCCGCGCCGGACCCCGCCTGGCAGCGGCGCATCACCCTCGCCCTCGACGACGACGGCGCCCTCCGCGAGGTAGTCCCGATCGCCGCGAGGTAGTGCGCATCCTGCCGAGGTAGTCCAGATCTCCGCGAGGTAGTGGACCAGACCACTACCTCGGCAGATCTGGAACTACCTCGGCAGGGCTCGAACTACCTCGGCAGGGTTCGAACTACCTCGGCGGGACGGGTGCCCGACGGCGGGCGGGTAGCGTTGCGACGCGTGACCGACCTGCGCCCCGGCCAGACCCGTGCCGACCAGACCCGTGCCGACCAGACCCGCACGGACCTGCCCGTGCACGACCGACCGTCCGCCGTCGAGCCCGGTCTGGACGCCGGGTGGGTGACCCGCGTCGTCGAGACGGCGCTGGACGAGGACCTCGGCGCGGCGCCGGGCCGCGACGTCACGACGCAGGCCACGGTGCCGGCGTCGGCCACGGGGACGGCGGATCTCGTCGCCCGGCAGGCGGGCACCGTGGCGGGGCTTGTCGTCGTGGCCGAGGTGCTGTCGCAGGTCGCGGGCCGCCTCGGGCTGCCGGCGCCCACGGTGACGTTCCACGCGCAGGACGGCGACGCCGTCGCGGCCGGCCAGATGCTCGCGGCGCTCGAGGGCCCGGTGCAGGTGCTGCTGGTCGCGGAGCGGACGCTGCTCAACCTGGCCTCGCGCGCGTCGGGCGTCGCGACGGCGACCGCGGCGTGGTCGCGCGAGCTCGCCGGCACGGGCGCGCAGGTGCTCGACACCCGCAAGACGACCCCCGGCCTGCGCGCGCTGGAGAAGTACGCGGTCCGCGCGGGCGGCGGCACCAACAAGCGGATGGGCCTGTACGACGTCGCGATGGTCAAGGACAACCACGTCGTGGCCGCCGGGTCCGTGCGCGGCGCGATCGACGCGGTCCGGGGCGCGTTCCCCGACGTGCTGGTGCAGGTCGAGGCGGACACCACCGCCCAGGCGCTGGAGGCGCTGGACGCCGGCGCGGACTTCCTGCTGCTCGACAACATGCCCACGCCCGTGCTCACCGACACCGTGGCCGCGGTCCGCGCGCGGCAGGGGCGCGACGGCGTCCCTGCGCACGTGGAGCTCGAGGCCACCGGCAACCTCACCCTCGACCGCGCGCGCGAGGTGGCAGGGGCCGGCGTCGACTACCTGTCCGTCGGCGGGCTCACGCACTCGGCGCCGATCCTCGACCTCGCCCTCGACCTCCGCCCCTGATCCCGGCACCCGGTGATCGCTCGTAGAATCTCTGGGTGACCTCCCCGCAGAACCCCGCCTCCGCCGTGCCCGCCGTCGACCCCGCCGCGGCCACGGACGACCTCCCGGAGCAGATGCGCGTGCGCCGGGAGAAGCGCGACCGGCTGCTGGAGCAGGGCGTGGAGCCGTACCCCGTCGCGCTGCCGGTGACGCACTCGATCGCCGCGGTGCGCGAGGGCTACGGGCACCTCGAGGCGGGCCAGGAGACGGAGGACGTCGTCGGCGTCGCCGGCCGCGTCGTCTTCCTGCGCAACACGGGCAAGCTGTGCTTCGTCACGCTCCAGGACGGCGAGGGGCGGCGCCTGCAGGCGATGCTCAGCCTCAAGGAGGTCGGCGAGGAGGCGCTCGCGTCCTTCAAGTCCGACGTGGACCTGGGCGACCACCTGTTCGTGCACGGCCGCGTCGGCTCGTCGCGCCGCGGCGAGCTCAGCGTGTTCGCCGACTCGTGGCAGATGGCGGCGAAGGCCCTGCGCCCGCTGCCGGTGCTGCACAAGGACCTGTCGGAGGAGGCCCGCGTCCGCCAGCGGTACGTCGACCTCATCGCGCGCCCCGCGGCCCGCGAGATGGTCCGTACCCGCGCGGGCGTCGTGCGTTCGCTGCGCGACAACCTGCACGGCCGGGGCTTCCTCGAGGTCGAGACCCCGATGCTGCAGACCATCGCCTCGGGCGCGTCGGCGCGGCCGTTCATGACGCACATGAACGCCTATGACATCGACCTCTTCCTGCGGATCGCCCCCGAGCTCTTCCTCAAGCGCGCGGTCGTCGGCGGTGTCGAGAAGGTCTTCGAGATCAATCGCAATTTCCGTAACGAGGGCGCGGACTCCACGCACTCGCCGGAGTTCGCGATGATCGAGGCCTACGAGGCGTACGGCGACTACAACTCCATCGGTGCTCTGACGCAGGATCTCGTGCAGACGGCGGCCCGCGAAGTTCTCGGCACCACGGTCGTGACGCTTCCCGACGGCGAGGAGTACGACCTCGGTGGCGAATGGGCGCAGATCACGATGTACGGCTCGCTCTCGGATGCGATCGGCGAGGAGATCACGCCGGAGACCACGGTCGAGCACCTCACGGAGCTGGCCGAGAAGGCGGAGATCTCGATCGACCCCAAGAAGGTCAACCACGGCAAGCTCGTCGAGGAGCTGTGGGAGCACCACGTGGGCGACGGCCTCTACGCGCCGACGTTCGTGCGGGACTTCCCGGTCGAGACGTCGCCGCTGGTGCGCGCGCACCGCACCGTGCCCGGCGTCGTCGAGAAGTGGGACCTGTACGTGCGCGGCTTCGAGCTGGGCACGGGCTACTCCGAGCTGGTCGACCCGGTCATCCAGCGGCAGCGCTTCGAGGACCAGGCGCGCCTCGCCGCGGCGGGCGACGACGAGGCGATGGCCCTCGACGACGACTTCCTCAGCGCGATGGAGCACGCGATGCCGCCGTCGGGCGGCATGGGGATGGGCGTCGACCGACTCCTCATGGCGCTCACCGGCCTGGGCGTGCGCGAGACCATCCTTTTCCCGCTCGTCAAGCCGACGGCCTAACGAAAGACATCCCATGGACACTTTTCTCGCGATCATGAGCGGACTCGCCCCGTCCGTCGGCGTGGGCCTGCTCTTCTGGCTCGCGATGCGCAAGATCCTGCACGCGGACCGGAACGAGCGTCTCGCTCTCGAGAGGATGGACGCGGAAGAGGCCGCCGCCGCTGCCGCGGCTGCGACCGCCGAGCAGGAATCCCGCTGAATTCTTCTCGATATTGCGGGCCGCACGCGTTTCGCGTTGACTTTTCGGTGACGAAGAAGGCATTCTCAACGATGTCATCTCTTCATGACCGGAAGGCATTCACGTGGTTCAGAAGCAGCAGATCGTCCTGATCGACGATATCGACGGGAGCGACGCGGACGAGACCGTGACGTTCGCCCTCGACGGCGTCTCCTACGAGATCGACCTCACGTCCGCGCACGCGTCGGAGCTCCGCGACGCGTTCGCGACCTGGATCGGGCACGGCCGCAAGACTTCCGCACGGCTCGGGGGCGGCACGCGTGCCGCCGCCCGCCGCACCGGCACCGACCGCGCGCAGCTCGCCAAGATCCGCGAGTGGGCCCGCGAGAACGGCCACGAGGTCAGCGACCGCGGCCGCATCTCCGCCACGGTGATGGCCGCCTACGAGGCCGCGCACTGACCCTGTCGCACCATCTGCGCACCGCACGACCCCGGCCGGGGTTCCGGCCGGGGTCGCGTGCGTTCGAAGGGTGGTCGTCCGACTGCGCCGTCGGCCCCGTCGACGCTTCACCGGTGGCTGACCTGGGGTTTCCTTGTCCACAGGCCTTGTTCGGCATGCCTGCGCACCGCTAGAATCGAACACATGTTCGACACCCTGCCTGCTCCCGACGACGCGGTCGGCACCATGCCCGATGCCGTGCCCGACGACGTGCGCACGGTGACGCTCGGTGAGGTGCTCGCGGCGGTGGATCCCGGTCCTCGCCCGTCCGTGCACGAGGTGTCCGCAGGGATCGACGACGCCGTGGCGATCCGGGAGCAGATCGACGCTCTGGAGGGTCGGCTGCTGTTGGCGGTCGAACACTCCCGTCGTGCGGCCCGCGGGTGTGAGGCGTCGTTGGTGGACGATGCCGACGTGGAGCTGCGGCGGGCGTCGGCGGTGCGGCGCCGTGAGCTCGCCCAGCGGGCGTTCGTCGCGGACCTGGCGACGGCGTTGCGGATGAGCGAGGTGCAGGCGTCCCATCTCGTCGACACCGCCCGCACCTTGGCCGAGGCTGCCGAGCACGCCTGCGCGGGAGGGGATGTCGACGCGTCAGAGGGTACGGCGGGGTCGTCCGGTGTGACGCTGGTGGAGCTGTGTCGTGGCCGGTTCTCGGCGTTGCATGCGCGGGCGATGGCGGACACGTTGGCCGAGGTCCCCGATGCTGAGGCGCGGGCGCGGGTCGAGGCAGCCGCTCTGCCGTTGGCGGCGCGGACCACACCTGCCCAGTTTCGTTCGCGGTTGCGGCGGGCGCGGGACCTGGCCCATCCGACACCCCTGGCGGAACGTCACCGGCAGGCCGCGACCAAGCGTGCGGTGTTTCTCGATCCGGGGCGGGACGGCATGGCCTGGCTCACCGCGCACCTGCCCGCCGTGCAGGCGCACGCCGCGTTCGACCGCCTCACCGCGACCGCACGGGTCGTCGGCGGTCAGGGTGACCCGCGCACCACGGCGCAGCTGCGTGCGGACGCGTTCGCCGACCTCCTCCTTGCCACCCCCAGCACCAGCACGAGCGCCGCTGCTGGCATCCCTGCAGGCACCGACGCGTTCGCGGACGTCGACATCACGAGCGCGTCGGGCCAGGTGTCGGGCCAGGTGTCGGGCCAGGTGTCGGGCCAGGTGTCGGGCCAGGTGTCGGGCCAGGTGTCGGGCGAGGTGTCGGGCGAGGTGTCGGGCGAGGTGTCGGGCGAGGTGTCGGGCGAGGTGTCGGGCGAGGTGTCGGGCGAGGTGTCGGGCACTGTTTCGGACCAGGTGCCCGACCACGTCCCTGACCATGTTCCTGACCACGTTGCTGACCTGGGTGATCTGGCCCGTCGGATCACGCCGACGGTGCGGGTTACGGTCCCTGTCATGACGCTGCTGGGTGGCGAGGGGCCGGCCGATCTGGACGGCCACGGGCCCCTGGACCCGGAGACCGCCACCGTGCTGACCGCTCGGGCGCCGTCGTTGCGGCGTCTGCTGGTCGACCCCGTCGACGGGCGCGTCCTCGCGACCGACCCCGGCACCTACACCGTCCCCGCGGCGCTGCGCACCCTGCTGGCGGCCCGTGACGTGACCTGCCGGTTCCCGGGCTGTACGCGACGCGCCGAGCGGTGCGACGTCGACCACCTGACCGCGTGGGCCGACGGTGGGCGTACCACCGCGGACAACCTCGCTCATGTGTGCCGTCATCATCACGTGCTCAAGCACCAGACGCGGTGGACCGTGAACCCCTTGCCTGACGGCACCCTGGCCTGGACTTCGCCGACCGGCCACGTCCACCACGACCGCATCCACGACACCGACCGCCCCGCCGACGAGCTACCCAGGGTGGCCGGCCCGGAACCTCCCGGCACGGCGTCGTCCCGCTCCGAGCCGCCCGATTCCGGGCCCCCACCGGCAGCAGCCTGACCCTCCGGGAGTGCGCAGCGGCCGAAGGGCGGCCTTCCACCGG
Source organism: Isoptericola sp. NPDC060185 (assembly GCF_042728595.1). Lineage (NCBI taxonomy): Bacteria > Bacillati > Actinomycetota > Actinomycetes > Micrococcales > Promicromonosporaceae > Isoptericola > Isoptericola sp. NPDC060185. Next base: position 28,794 of record NZ_JBHWYY010000038.1, read on the forward strand.
TGTCCCGTCGACCGTGTCCTTCACCGTGTCCGTCGACCGCTGACGCGTTCTGGCCCGGCACCCCCGCGGTCATAGGCTGAGGCCATGACGGACACGGGCGCTCGGGCGCAGCTCTGGGTCGGCACCTACCCGCAGCCGGGGGCGGAGCCGGGCAGCGGCGAGAGCATCTGGCGAGTCGCGCTGGACCGAGCGGACGGCTCGGTCGCCTCGGCGGTGCCGGCCGTGGCGGCGACGTCGCCCTCGTTCCTGGCCGTGCACCCGTCGGGGCGTTCGCTCTACGCGGTGGGGGAGACGCCCGCGGGCACGCTCACGACGTTCCGGGTGGAGGACGCCGACGGGGCCGTGACGCTCGCGCCGTCGGGCTCGGTGGCGTCCGGCGGCGACGACCCGTGCCACGTGCTGGCGCGCGGGGACGTCGTCTGGCTGGCGAACTACGGCGACGGCGTGGCCGCGGCGGTGCCGGTGGACGAGGCGACGGGCGATCTCGCCGCGGACGGCGTCGTCACGCACCCCGGGGTCGGCAGCGGCCCGGTCGTGGAGCGGCAGTCCGGCCCGCACGCGCACTTCGTGGCCGACGCGGGCGACGCCGTCCTGGTGTGCGACCTCGGCGCGGACGTCGTGCGTCGCTACCCGGCGAAGGGCGCGGACGCGGGCGCCCCGGCGGACGTCGCGGCGGTCCTGCCGCCGGGTACCGGGCCGCGCCACCTCGTCACCCTCGCGGACGGGTCGCTCGTCGTCGTCGGCGAGCTCGACGCCCGCGCCCACGTGCTGGTGCGCGACGGCGCGGGCTGGACGCCCGCCGCCGCGGTGCCGGTCTCCCCGGCTGCCGAAGCCGGGCGCGACTTCCCGGCCCACGTGACCCTCAGCGCCGACGGCACCCGTCTGCACGTCGGGGTGCGGGGCATCGACGTGCTCGCCGTCCTCGCGGTGGGCCCGGCCGACGGCGGCGTGCCCACCCTCGAGCACCTCGTCGACGTCCCGCTGGGCGACGGCGCGTGGCCGCGCCACCACGCCGTCCTGGGCGGGAGCGGGGACGACGCCGAGACGGTCGTCGTCGCCCTCCAGGGCCGCAGCGAGCTCGCGACCGTGCGGCTCGACCCGACGACCGGCGCCGGCGAGGTCGTCGCGCGCCACGTCCTGCCCACACCGCCGGCCTGCGTGCTGGAGTCGTGATGAGCACCTCGGCCGACGCGACGCGCCTCGGCCCGCGGGTGGCGATGCTGTCGGTGCACACGTCGCCGCTGGACCAGCCGGGCACCGGCGACGCGGGCGGCATGAACGTCTACGTGCTGGAGCTGGCGCGCGCGCTGGCCCGCCGCGGGGCCGAGGTCGAGATCTTCACGCGAGCGACGACGTCCGCGCAGCCGCGGTGCGTCGACGTCGAGCCGGGGATTCGCGTGGCGCACGTCGCCGCCGGACCGTACGAGGGCCTGGACAAGAACGACCTGCCCGGCCAGCTCTGCGCGTTCACCGCGGGCGTGCTGCGCGCCGAGGCGCACCGCCCGCCGCACTGGTACGACGTCGTGCACAGCCACTACTGGCTCTCCGGGCAGGTCGGCTGGCTCGCCGCGGAGCGCTGGGACGTCCCCCTCGTGCACACCATGCACACGATGGCGCGCGTGAAGAACGCGGCCCTCGCGCCCGGGGACGCGCCGGAGCCCGTGGGCCGGATCGTGGGGGAGGAGCAGGTGGTGGAGGCCGCCGACGGGCTCGTCGCCTCCACCCGCGAGGAGGCCCACGACCTGGAGCAGGAGTACCGCGCCGACCCCGACCTCGTGCACGTGGTGGCGCCCGGCGTCGACCTCGACGTCTTCCGCCCCCTGGAGCCCGGCCCCGGGCAGGACGCCTGCGACGTGCGACGCGAGCTGCGCGAGCGGCTCGGCCTGCCCACGGACCGCAAGATCGTGCTGTTCGCCGGCCGGGTCCAGCTCCTCAAGGGCCCCGACGTGCTGGTCCGCGCCCTCGGCGTCCTCGCCGACCACGCCAGCTCCGACGACGCCACCGAGGCGGAGGCGTGGTGCGACGGCGGCGGGTCGCGCGTGCCCGTGCTCGTCGTCCTGGGCGGCGCCAGCGGTCGCGCGACGGCGGTGCGCGAGCTCGAGGCCCTCGCCCACCAGGTGGGCGTCACCGACCACCTCGTCGTGCGCCCGCCCGTGCCCCGCGAGGAGCTGGTCGACTATCTGCGCGCGGCGGACGTCGTCGCCGTGCCGTCGCACAACGAGTCCTTCGGCCTCGTCGCCGCCGAGGCGCAGGCCGCCGGCACGCCCGTCGTCGCCGCCGCGGTCGGCGGGCTGCAGACGGTCGTGGTCGACGGTGTGTCCGGCGTCCTCGTGCCCGACCACAGCCCCTGGACCTGGGCGCGCGAGCTCGGCGACCTCCTCACCGACGACGAGCGCCGCGCCCGCCTCGCCGGCGGCGCCCGCCGCGCCAGCGAACGGTTCAGCTGGGACCGCGCCGCCGCCGCCATGCTCGACGTGTACGAGCAGGCGGCGAAGGTGCACCGGGCGCGTCGCCAGTAGCCCGCGCTACGCGGTCGGGGTGGCGGCCTCCCCCACCAGCACGACGGCCTGGGCGACGGCGTGGTCCGGCGTGTGCCAGACGACGACGGGGGAGTCCTCGCCCGGCGCCTGCGCGGCGTCGAGGCGCCACGTGAGGTTCGAGGAGACGGCGATCGGGAGCTCGTGGGCGCTCCCGTCGGCGCCGGCGTAGGCGATCCGACCGGCGACGGAGCACTTCGTGCGCTCGCGGTCCCACGTGAGCTCCAGCCCGGCGATCCGCCCCTCGGCCCGCTCCGGCCGCGCGGCGAGGCGGGCGAACGACCGGTCCCAGCGCAGCACGACGAGCTGCGGCCGCACCAGCAACAGCCAGAGCGCCACGACGACCGCGGCCCCGACGGCGCACAGGGTGCGGCCCACGCCGGGCCCCAGCGCGAACGCGCCGACGGCGCCGCCGACCACGAGGGTTGCGGCGACGACGCTCGTCGTGACGATGCGACGGCGGTCGGCCGAGCGGTCGGGCACGTCCTGCGGGCTGGGGGCGGCGCCGAGGGACGCGCGGTCCGTCACGAAGACGGTGAGGGTGCTCGGTCTCGCCACGGTCTTCCTCGCTGTCTCAGGCCTGGGGCAACCGGTGGAGCCTAGCGGACCGGGAATGCGTGGCCCGGGCGACGGCTTGGAAGTGACATGCCGATCACCGGAGAGTACGCACCCAGTCCGTCCGCCCACGCCGCGAAGCAGGTCGAGCAGTACGAGAGCTCGGGCGGCACGAAGGGCACGACGATGCGCGGGATGCCCGTCGTCATCCTCACGACGGTGGGCGCGAAGACGGGCCACCTGCGCAAGGCGCCGCTGATGCGCGTGGAGCACGAGGGCACGTACGCCGTCGTCGCGTCGTTGGGTGGGGCGCCGAAGCACCCGGTCTGGTACTACAACGTCCTCGCGAACCCGCGCGTGGAGCTGCAGGACGGCCCGGAGAAGCACGAGTACGACGCCCGCGAGGTGACGGGCGAGGAGAAGGCGCTCTGGTGGGAGCGGTGCGTCGCCGCATACCCGGACTACGCCGACTACCAGCGGAAGACGGACCGCCAGATCCCGGTGTTCGTGCTGGAGCGCGTGGACTCCTGAGAGAGACCCCTGGTCCAGTCAAGCCAGGTGCGGACGCCGGCGTCCCGGGATCCGACCCGCGGTGCGGGCGCCGGCGTCCAGCAGGCAGGATGGTCCCCATGACCTACACCCTCGTGCTGCTCCGCCACGGCGAGAGCGAGTGGAACGCGAAGAACCTCTTCACCGGCTGGGTGGACGTGCCCCTGTCGGAGAAGGGCACCGCGGAGGCGAAGCGCGGCGGCGAGCTGCTCAAGGAGTCGGGCGTCACTCCCGACGTCGTGCACACGTCGCTGCTGCGCCGCGCCATCAACACGGCGAACCTGGCCCTCGACGCCGCCGACCGTCACTGGATCCCGGTCAAGCGCAGCTGGCGCCTCAACGAGCGCCACTACGGCGACCTGCAGGGCAAGGACAAGAAGCAGGTGCGCGACCAGTACGGCGAGGAGCAGTTCATGCTCTGGCGTCGTTCCTACGACGTGCCGCCGCCCGAGATCGAGCTGGGCTCGGAGTTCTCGCAGGACGCGGACGTCCGCTACGCCGGCGAGCCGATCCCGCGCGCCGAGGCACTCAAGCAGGTGCTCGACCGGGCCCTGCCGTACTGGGACGGCGAGATCGTGCCGGACCTCCAGGCGGGCAAGACCGTCCTCGTCGCCGCGCACGGCAACTCGCTGCGCGCCATTGTCAAGCACCTGGACGGCGTCGACGACCAGACCATCGCCGGGCTCAACATCCCCACGGGCATCCCGCTGGTGTACGAGCTCGACGAGGAGACACTGAAGCCGACCAACCCGGGCGGCACGTACCTCGACCCGGAGGCCGCGAAGGACGCCATCGCGGCCGTCGCGAACCAGGGCAAGTGACGCCCGCCGGCCGCGGCCGGTAGCTCGACACCCCGGACCCCGGACCCCGAAAAGGGTCCGGGGTTCGTCGTCCCTGCTGGCAGGCTGACCGCGTGACCTCCGGCCCCGTGACTTCCAGCCCCGTGACCTCCGGCATCGGCCTCGCTCGGGCCTACTACGCGGACGTCGTGCGGCCGCTGCTCGACGGCTGGCGCCCCGGCCTGCCGCACGCGGCGGCCCGGCTGGGCAGCGGGTCGGACGTCCTCGGCCTCGACGACGAGACGTCGCGCGACCACGACTGGGGCCTGCGCCTCACGCTGCTGGTCGACGAGGCGGACGTCGCGCCCGTGGACGCGTTCCTGGAAGATTCGCTGCCCGCCGAGCACGCCGGCCTGCCCACCCGGTTCGCGACCACCTGGGAGCCGGTGGTGCGGCAGCGGGTGGAGGTCGCGACACCCCGCGCCTTCGCGCGGTCGCGGCTCGGCCTGGACCCGGTCACGGACCTCGACGACGCCGTGGGCTGGCTGTCCCTGACGGGGCAGAGCGTGCTGGAGGTGACCGCCGGCCCCGTCTTCCACGACGGCCCGGGCGAGCTCTCCGCGATCCGCGAGCGGCTGGCCTGGTACCCCGACGACGTCTGGCTGCACGTGCTGGCCGCCGAGTGGGCCCGCGTCGGGCAGGAGCTGCCGTTCGTCGGCCGCACCGGCTCTCGCGGCGACGACGTCGGCTCGCGCGTCCTCGCCGCCCGGCTGACGGGCTCGCTGCTGCGCCTGGGTCTGCTGCTGGAGCGGCGCTGGCCGCCCTACCCGAAGTGGCTCGGCACGGCGTTCGCCGGCGCGCCGTCCGCGGCGACGGCGGGACCGCACCTGGCGCGGGCCCTCGCCGCCCCGACCTGGCAGGAGCGCGACGCCGCCCTCGGCGACGCCTGCGACGTCCTGCACGAGCGGCAGCGCGACCTTGGCCTGCCCGCGCTCGACGGCGGTGCCACCGAGCCGTTCTTCGACCGGCCCTTCCGCAGCCTGCGCGGCGTCCCGGAGCTGCTGCGCGACGCCGCGGGAGAGTCCGTGCGCGGCCTACCGGCCGCCGTCGAGCAGTGGATCGACGCCGTCGACGTGCTGATGGACCCGCGCCGACGGGTCGCCGCCGCACGCGCTGCCGTCGACGCCGCCACGCGCGCTGAGGCAGGCACGAGCGAGGCGAGGTAAGCCCGGCCTACCTCGCCGACCCGACCACGGCCCAGCAGAGGCTCAGGCGTCCGCGCGCGCGTGCTCGTCGTCGAAGTTGCCCGTGACGAGGAACGTGATGCGGCGGGCGACGGACACGCCGTGGTCGCCGAAGCGCTCGTAGTAGCGGCCGAGCAGCGTGACGTCGACGGTCTCCTGCGTGGTGCCGGGCCACTCGGGGTCGAGCGTCGCGGCGAAGGTGTCCTGGTGCAGGGCGTCGAGGAGGTCGTCGTCCTGCTGCACCTCGGCGGCGAGGGCGACGTCGCGCGTGGCGAGCAGCGCGGTCGTGCGCTGGGCGACGTGCACCGCGGCGCCGTGCATCTTGACGAACGTCTCGCGCGCGGGCGCGGGCACGGCCTGCGCGGGGTAGCGACCGCGGGCGATCTCGGCGACGTGGCGGGCGAGGTCGCCCATGCGCTCGAGCGACGCGCTGATGCGCAGCGCGGAGATGACGACGCGCAGGTCGGTGGCGACGGGCTGCTGCTGGGCGAGCAGGTGCACGCAGCGCTCGTCGAGCTCGGACTCGAGCCGGTCGATCGCGTGGTCGGAGGCGATGACCTCCTGCGCCAGCTGGTGGTCGGCCTCGAGCAGGGCGTCGCCCGCGCGCCGGATGGCGGACTCGACGAGCCGGCTCATCTCGATGAGGTCGTCGCCGACCTGACGCAGCTCGGCCTCGAAGATCTCTCGCATCGCTGTCCTCTCGGGAAGAAGGGTTCTGACGGCACCCTGCCACGCGCCGTGGACGCGCCGGGGGCGCCCAGGTGAACTCCGGGAGGGTCGGAGGTGAACAGTGGGCGACGGCTCGCTGAGCAGTTCCGCTCCACGACGGATTCCCGCGGCGACGCCACCTAGGCTGCTGTGCGTGGACGGAATCATCCCGGGCGTGACCGCGGTCGTCGCGGGCATCTTCGGCGTCGTGGTGGGCGTGATCGCCACGGTCGCCTTCCGCTTCTCCGAGCGCGCCCACCAGCGGTCGCCGGAGGCGGCTCCCGCCGAGCTCGACGAGGGTCTCGTCCGCGTGCTCGCGGTGCTCCGGTCGGCGGCGGTCGTCCTGGACGGGGAGGATGACGTGGTGCGGGCGTCGCCCCCGGCGTACGCGCTGGGCGTGGTGCGCAACGACGCCCTCCAGCACCCCGCCATCATCGACCTGGTGCGCCAGGTGCGCCGCGACGGTGTGATCCGGGAGAAGGAGCTCGAGCTGCCGCGCGGGCCGATCGGCTCAGGCACGGTGCTGCTCCAGGTGCGGGTCGCGCCCGTGGGGCCCGACATGTTGCTGGTGCTCGCCGAGGACCGCACGGAGGCCCGTCGCGTGGAGGCGATCCGCCGCGACTTCGTCGTCAACGTGTCGCACGAGCTGAAGACTCCGGTCGGCGCGCTCGCCCTCCTCGCGGAGACGGTGCAGGACGCCGCGGACGACCCGGTGGCGGTGCGCCGCTTCACCCAGCGCATGCAGGCGGAGGCGCAACGGCTCTCCGCGCTGGTGCACGAGATCATCGAGCTGTCCCGCCTGCAGGTGGCCGGCGCGCTGCAGGAGGTCAGCATCATCCCCGTGCGCGACGTCGTCGCGGAGGCCGTGGACCGTGCGCGCACCACGGCGCAGGGGAAGAACATCACGATCGCGGTGGGCGGCACCGCGGACGTGCTCGTCTACGGCGACCACAACCTGCTGGTGACGGCGGTGCGCAACCTGCTGGACAACGCGGTGGCGTACTCGGCCGAGAACACGCGCGTGGGAGTGGGGGTCCGCGAGCGCCACGGCCTGGTGGAGATCGACGTCGTCGACCAGGGCGTGGGCATCGCCGTCGACGAGCAGGACCGCGTCTTCGAGCGCTTCTACCGCGTGGATCCCGCGCGCTCCCGCGACACGGGCGGCACGGGCCTCGGCCTGAGCATCGTCAAGCACGTCGCGGCCGACCACGGTGGTGACGTGCAGGTGTGGTCGGAGCCGGGCAAGGGCTCGACGTTCACCCTGCGCATCCCGGCGGCCGAGCACGACCAGAGCCAGACAACGGACACGACGGACGAGGAGGTAGGTGCGTGACGCGCATCCTGGTGGTCGAGGACGAGGAGTCCTACCGGGACCCCCTGACATATCAGCTGACCCGGGAGGGCTTCGAGGTCGTGGAGGCCTCGAACGGGGTGGACGCGCTGGCCGCGTACGACGACGGCGGCGCCGACCTGGTGCTGCTGGACCTCATGCTGCCCGGCCTGTCCGGCACGGAGGTGTGCCGGGAGTTGCGGCAGCGCGGTGACGTGCCGGTCATCATGCTGACGGCCAAGGACTCGGAGATCGACAAGGTCGTGGGCCTGGAGCTGGGCGCGGACGACTACGTCACCAAGCCGTACTCGTTCCGCGAGCTGCTGGCGCGCATGCGCGCGGTGATGCGGCGGCGCGGCCCGTCGGCGCCGGAGGCGGCGTCGAACGGGCACGACGACGACGGCGAGCCCGTCCTCGAGGTGGGGCCGGTGCGCATGGACGTGGAGCGGCACACCGTGACGGTGGGCGGCGCGGCGGTGTCCCTGCCGCTCAAGGAGTTCGACCTGCTGGAGCTGCTGCTGCGCAACGCGGGTCGCGTGCTCACCCGCGGGCAGCTCATCGACCGGGTGTGGGGCGCGGACTACGTCGGCGACACGAAGACGCTCGACGTTCACGTGAAGCGGATCCGCTCCAAGATCGAGGCGGACCCGGGCTCCCCGCAGCTGCTCCTCACGGTGCGAGGGCTGGGCTACAAGCTCGCGGACGAGGCCGCCTAGATCGCCGAGGTAGTTCGAAGCCGAGGTAGTGCGAAAGATCGCGAGGTAGTTCGCCACGGCGCGCCCGTGGCACCCCGACCAAGGGGACGAACTACCTCGCGA
>NZ_JBHWYY010000039.1:0-36879 GCF_042728595.1 Isoptericola sp. NPDC060185
GAGCACGGAACGGGCCCTCGTTCCGTGCTCAACCGCCTGTTCGGCGGTCGCCGCGGCGCAGGACCGCGAGGTTGAGCGCCGCCGCGGCGAGCAGCACGACGGCGGTGGCGACGAAGACGGCGCGCAGACCGGCCTGCGCGGCGACGAGGCCGCCGAGCACCGGGCCGGCGACCTGCCCCACGTACTGCGCGGAGACGCCCAGCCCCAGCACCCGGCCGACGGCGTCCGGCGGGGCGAGGTGGCGCACGGCCGCGGTGATCGACGGGAGCAGGCCGCCGAGGCTGAGGCCCAGCAGCACGCGCAGCACGCCCAGCTGCCAGACGTTCGTCACGAGCGCCTGCGCCAGCGCCAGGACGCCCGCAGCGGCGAGGCAGGCGACGACGACGCGCGTGTGCCCGACCCGGTCCGCGAGCCGGCCGACGCGGGGCGCCGCGACGACGCTGCCGACGGCGGTCAGCGCGACGAGGATCCCCGCGACGCCCGCCGCGTGCGAGAGCTGGCCCAGGTCCTCGACGTACACGGTGACGATCGGCTCGATCGACATCGTCGAGAACAGCAGCAGGCTCGACGTGGCCAGCAGCGCGACGACGGCACCCGGGCGCTGCACCTGCGACCACACGCCGCGTCGTCGGGCGGCGGCCCGGGGCGCACGCGGGCCGGTCCGCGGCTCGCGGAGCAGGAACGTCGTGGCGAGGAACGCCAGGAAGATCACCGCGCCGCACACGACGAACGTCGGCCGGATGCCCACCCAGGCAGGCACGAAGCCGCCCACCAGCGGGCCGACGACGTTGCCGGCGAGGATCCCCGAGGACAGCACCCCGATCGCCCACGCGCTGCGGTCCTTCGGCGTCTGCGCAGCGACGAGGATCGTGGCGCCGGAGGAGTAGCCGCCGAGCAGGCCCACCAGCAGCCGCACCGCGACGAGCTGCTCGACGCTCTGCACGAACCCGAGCAGCGTCATCGCCACCGCCATGCCGAGGCTCGCGCGCACGAGCATGGACTTGCGGCCGAACCGGTCGCCGAGCGCTCCCCACAGCGGCGCGGTGAGCGCCGCCGTGAGGAACGTGGCCCCGTACGCGATCCCTGACCACCGCACGACGGCGCCCGGGTCGTCGACGCCGAGCTGCCGCACGTACTCCGGCAGGAACGGCACCAGCAGCGTCATCGCGACGAGCGTGGTGAACGACCCGGCCGTGCCGACGGCGAGGTTGCGCCGCCAGTGCGGATGCTCGACGGCGACGGAGGGGTCCTCGACGGCAGGGCTGGTCATGCCCCTGGTCTACACCCGGCGTCCATGAGACGGGATGATCCGTCTCACATAGCGGTCGCGCTGGCATCGACGTAGCGGTGGGTCGTCGTCCTGGGGCGGGACGACGACCCATCGCTACGTCACGCCGCGGCCTACGACCCGAGCGTGAGGCGCACCGTCGCGAACGCCGCCGGCGGCAGCTCCGCGGTGAGGACGCCGCCCTCGACGCGCACGCCGTCCAGCGGGCGCGGGGCGACGGCGTCGGGCGTGTCGAAGGTGTTGTGCGCGGCCGGGTCGTCGGCGGCGAGCACGGTGGCGACGGGGTCGCTCACCGCGTGGCCGCGCAGGTCGATCCGCACCGTGGCGGGTGCGTCCGGGTCGAGGTTGGTCAGCGACACCAGCACCGCGCCGTCCTTCGTGGACGCCGACGCCGAGACCGTCCCGACCGGAGTGCCGTCGACATCGTGCGTGGCGCGTGCGACGCGCTCGCGCACCGGCAGGCTCGCGGCGTCGTGGTGCCCCGCGCTCATGGCGAACGCGTGGAACGTGGGCGTCTTGATCATCTTCGCGCCGTCGGTGAGCAGCATGGACTGCAGCACGTTCACCGTCTGCGCGATGTTCGCGAGGCGCAGCCGGCGGGCGTGGTCGTGGAAGGCGTCGAAGTGCACCGCGGCGACGAGGGCGTCGCGCATCGCGTTCTGCTGGTACAGGAAGCCGGGGTTGGTGTCCTTCTCGACGTTCCACCAGGTGCCCCACTCGTCGAGCGCGAGCCCGATCCGTGCCTGCGGGTCGTAGGCGTCCATCACGGCGGAGTGGCCGGCGATGATGCGGCGCACGTCGAGCGCCTTGCGCATCGTGGCCCAGTACTCGTCGCGCGTGAACTCGGTGGCGGCGCCCTTGTCCCCCCACGTCCCGGCGAACGTGTAGAAGTGGAACGAGACCATCTGCCACAGGTCGCGCGGGTCGGCGTCGCCGAGCTTCGCCACCTGCTGCATGAGCGTCTCGGTCCAGGCGTAGTCGTCGTCCGACGCGCCCGCGGCCACCCGCACCAGCTTGTTGCCGCCGTGATCGCGCGCGTAGGTCGCGTGCTGCCGCGCGAGCGACGCGAACTGGTCGGCGCGCAGGTTGCCGCCGCAGCCCCACGGCTCGTTCCCGATGCCGAAGAACGACACGCCCCACGGCTCGTCGCGGCCGTGCTCGCGGCGCAGGCGCGCCATCGGCGAGTCGTCGCCGCGGGTCAGGTACTCGACCCAGTCCGCGGTCTCCTGGACCGTGCCCGAGCCGACGTTCCCCGAGATGTACGGGGCCGTGCCGAGCAGGTCGCACAGCGCCATGAACTCGTGCGTGCCGAAGGAGTTGTCCTCCACGACGTCGCCCCAGTGCGTGTTGACGATGCGCGGCCGGTCGGCGGCCGGGCCCACGCCGTCGCGCCAGTGGTACGTGTCGGCGAAGCAGCCGCCGGGCCAGCGCAGGTTGGGGATGGCGAGCTCCCGCAGCGCCTCGACGACGTCGGTGCGGATGCCGCCGACGTTCGGGATGTCGGAGTCCTCGCCCACCCAGAAGCCCTCGTAGACGCACCGGCCGAGATGCTCGGCGAAGTGCCCGTACAGGTGGCGGCTGATCGTGGGGCCCGGGACGTCGAGGTCGACGACGGCGTCGAGGGCGAGGGGGGTCGAGGTCGGGTCGCTCACGGGGCTCTCCTGCAACGTTGTAGGTGGTGGCCAGACCCTACCCGCGCCGGGCCCCGCCACCGCGAGGTGGTTCAGCTCTTGCCGAGGTAGTGGACCAGTCCACTACCTCGGCACGATCCGGACTACCTCGGCAGGGTGCGTACCACCTCGGCGGGCGGACGTGCTCAGATGCCGTCGAGGGTGAGCCGCACGACGACCTCGTCGCCGTCGTCCACGCCCTCGGGCCGGCGCACGGCGTCCTTCAGCGGCACGAGGTAGCCGCCGTCCTTGGGGAACAGCGAGGTGGTGAACGTGGTGCCGCCGAGGCGGCCCGTCACCGGGATGACGCCCCAGCCGTAGGTGACCAGGGGCGCGACCGCGGCGATCTGCTCCGCCTCGGCGTCCGGCACCGCGACGTAGTAGTACGGCGCCGGGCCGCGCCACTGGAACACCACGCCGCGCACCTCGAGCTCCATGCGCCCAGCGTGCCGCCCGCCGGTGACACGGGCGAGCGGCACGCTGGGCCGTGAGCTCAGTCCCGGCCGGCGGCGGAGAACCGCTCCATCGCCATGAGCGGTCGCAGGGCGGTCTCCATCGAGCCGTCGGAGACGTACCGGCGCATGTCGTCGTCCGCCAGCGCGTTGCCGAGGGCGGCCATGATCATGCCCTGGTCGAGCGCCAGGTAGCGCTGCGAGACCTGCCCGCTGCGCACCGCGACGGAGTCGTAGAACCCGCCCGGGCCGTACGCGTCGAAGTCCCGGGCGATGCGGCGCAGGTTCTCCACCGCCTGCCCGGGCGCGTACCGCAGCGCCAGGAAGGACGCGTGCGGCGTGACCACGCCGTCGCCGTACGACGTCGGCGCAGGAGAACCCTCGCGGCAGCCGGCGTACGGCTGGTCGACCGACGTGCGCTCCTGGTCGGAGGTGTAGCCCGCGCCGTCGAGCCCGAGCTGGTCCACGCCGTACTCGCGATAGCCGCCCGCCGGGTTGTTCGACGGGGAGAAGCCCCAGTACCCGTACCGGGCCTCCTTGAGGCCGTGCTCGATCTGGCCCCGCACGTACAGCGGGTGGTTCACCCCCCACGAGTCCGGGCCCCAGGTCTCCTCCGGCACGAACAGCGGCACCATGAGCGCCTCGAACATGCTGCCGCCCCAGGTGGGCACGACCTTCATGCCGCGGTACGGCAGCGCGCCCTCGAAGACCCGGACGCCCAGGTACTCCTCCCAGGTGCCCGCCGCGTCCGTCTCGGTCCACGACCAGTCGCAGCTCTCCGACGGGTAGGCGCGGACCGTGCCGAAGTAGTGCTTCGCCGGGATCTGCCCGGCCGCGATGCCGAGGTACGACGCGATCCGCGGCTCGGTGTTGAACGCGCCGTAGTGGTGGCCCGTGTACCAGACGTCGGTGCCCATGCCGCAGTAGTCGCCGGCGACGGCGGCGTCGTTCGCCCGCGTCTCCCAGAACCCGCCGCGGATCTGGTTCTCCGCGGGGTTGTAGTAGCACCCGAAGTCCATCCGGTCGCGGACGGCGTCGGCCTCGGCGGCGAGCGACGGCTCGGCCCGGCTGGTCAGCAGCAGGCCCGTGGCGAGCCAGCCGTTGTCCACGCTCGAGAGGAACTGGTCGATCGGCCCGCCCCCGGGGAAGGTCTCGAGCCGCTCCCCGGTCGCCGGGTCGTACCAGTTGTAGAACATGCCGCTCGGCTCGTGGATCTGCATCCGCGACACGGTGTCGAGCGTGGCGGTGAGCCGCGACCGGGCCTCGTCGGCGTCGATGAGGCCGACGTCGCGCGCCACGACCGTGCTCCACAGGTACGCGCCGATGTTGGTCGGCGAGGTGTAGCCGCCGCGGGTCCCGGGGTCGAGGTCCCCGCCGATGTTGTCGTCGGGCAGGCCGGTGTCCTCGTCGACCAGCGCCTCGAACGACCGCCAGGTGTCCGCGGCCCACGTGCGCAGCTGCGGCGTCGGACCGTACGGGGAGTCCTGCGTGCCCGGCTCGCCCGGATCCTCCGGGGCGGGGTCGGCGCTCGCGGCGCCGGGGATCGTGGCCAGCGCCAGGCCGGTGGCGGCCAGGGCGGTGACCAGGGTGCGTCGGGTCCTCATGGTGCGGTCCTCACTTCCTCGTGCGGTGTACCAGGTCAGGGGTGTGCGCGGCGGCGGCGCTCCCCAGCGACGCGCCGCCGCGCACGGATCAGGAGGCGATGGCGGCCTCGAAGATCGCCTCGGCCTCGGGGCGCGCCTCGGCGCGGGGCAGCACGTTGCGCTGCGCCAGGTCACCCAGCCAGGCGAGGCTGGGCTTGGGGGAGCGGACGAACGTCTCGCGGTCGACGGCGATGAGCCCGAAGGTGGGGCGGAAGGAGCCCCACTCGTAGTTGTCGAGCAGCGACCAGTGCAGGTAGCCCCGCACGTCGCAGCCGTCGTCGATCGCGGAGGCCAGGCCGCTCAGCGCGCCGGTCGTGTAGTCGATGCGGCGGGAGTCGTCGGAGGTGGCCATGCCGTTCTCCGTGACGATCATCGGCACGCCGCCGGTGACGTCGCGCGTGTGCCGCAGGGCGTGGCCGAGGGCCTCCGGGTAGTACTCCCAGCCGGTGAGGGTGCGCTCGACGCCCTCGGGGAAGTCCACGGGGCCGTCGGGGCCGATGATCGTGCGCAGGTACGACTGGACGCCGACGAAGTCGTCGCCGCGGGACTGCTCGAGGAAGAAGTCCTCGCGCCAGTAGCCCCACGCGTCGCGCTCGGCCTCGTACCCGGGCACGGCCTGGTACACCTGGTTCGCGACGGTCCAGCCGGCCTTGACGTGGCCGAGCCCGCGCAGCACGTCCGTCGACGCGTGGTGCGCGCGGGCGATCACCTCGGCGGCGTGCGGCGACGGGCCGGGGAAGTTCACGCCCACCTCGGTGTCGATCTTCGCCTCGGTCTGGTTGACCATCATGTTCGGCTCGTTGATCGTCACCACCCAGCGCACGTCGTCGAGGATCGCCGACGCCGTCTCCGTGAAGCGGCGGAACCGGTCGACGGCGTCGGGGGCGTACCAGCCGCCCTCGTCCTGCTGCCAGCGCGGCACGGTGAAGTGGTGCAGCGTCACGACCGGCTCGACGCCGAGGTCGCGGCAGGTGTCGATCATGCGGCGGTAGTGGTCGAGCTGGGCGCGGGAGACGACGCCCTTCTCGGGCTCGATGCGGGCCCACTCCAGCGAGAAGCGGTAGGAGTTCAGGCCGGCGTCGGCCAGCAGGCGCATGTCCTCGCCGTAGCGGTGGTACGAGTCGCAGGCGTCGCCCGACGGCTCCTCGACGTGGGTGTCGGGGGCGTGCTCGAGCACCCAGTGCCCGGTGTTGGTGTTGCCGCCCTCGATCTGGTGGCCGGCGGTGGCCGCGCCCCAGAGGAAGTCGCGGGGGGCGGGGGTGAAGTGCGTCATGGGTGGTTCCTTCGTGCGTCGTTGCAGGTGGTCCGTGGTTCTGGTGGTGCCGGTGGGGCGGTTCAGGCGAGGTCGAGGACGGCGTACCCGTGGCCCTCGAGGTGCACGACGTCGCCCTCGGTGCGGAGCCCGTGCGTCTCGACCGCGCGCGCCGCGCCCGCGCCGGGCACCGCGATCGACACGGGTGCGCGCCCCGGGTTGAGCACGACGGCGAGGGTGCCGCGCAGGTACGCGAACGGGTAGCCGGTGGCCAGCACCTCGACCGGGGCGGAGGCGTCCAGGCGGGGGTCGGCGGTGCGCAGGTGCGCGAGCCGCCGCACGAGGTGCAGCAGCGAGCCCTCGTCGTCGAGCTGGGCGGCCACCGTGGGCCGGTCGGGGTCCGGGTCCTGGGGCAGGTACCGCGACTCGGCGACGTCGGGGCCGAGGCGGCCCGCGGGGACGTCGCCCCACTGCATGGGCGTGCGGGAGCCGGCGCGGTCGTAGGTGGGGCTGAGCCGCGACCCCTCGAACGTGGGGGTCTCCGGCACGAAGCGCATGCCGATCTCGTCGCCGTAGTAGATCGACGGCATGGACGGCCAGGTCAGCGTGAGGACCAGCGCCGCGCGCGCCTGCTCGGCGTCGCGCGCCCCGGCCACGAGCCGCGTGAAGTCGTGGTTCGACGTCGGCAGGCCCGTGAGCCCGCCGCGGCCGGCCGCCTCGATCGCGCCCGTCGCCTCCCGCCACGCGGCGACGAACGTGGCGGCGTCGCCGCGCGCCTCGGCGTCGGCCCAGCTCGGTACCTCGCCCCACGACGGGTTGACCGTGCCGGCGCCGTTGTTCCACAGGGAGCGCAGCGGCAGGCCGTCGTCGTCGCCCCCGAACTGGAGGAAGAAGTCGGCGTGGAACCCGGACGGGACGGACACGCGCGGGTCGCCCCACTCGCTGATGAGGACCCGGCCCGGATACGTGGCGTCGAGCCACTCGCGGGTCTCGCGCCACAGCCTCCCGGTCTCGACGAGGCCCGGGTCGTCCTTGACGAGCGACGCGGCCATGTCGACGCGGAAGCCGGCGACGCCGAGGTCGAACCAGTGCGCCATGATCTCGCGCAGCGCGGCCCGGTTGGCCTGCGGGCCGGGCGCGTCGACGGGCTGGCGCCACGGCTCGTCCGGGTGCTGCCGTGCGTAGCCGAAGTTCAGCGCGGGCTGCACCGGGAAGAAGTTCGGCAGGTAGTAGCCGCCGCGGCGGCCCGGGCCGGGCTGGAACCCGTCGACGGGGACGTCGCTCCACACGTACCGGTGGTCGTCGGGGTCGTCGGCGGACGCGACGAACCACGGGTGCTGGTCGGAGGTGTGCCCGGCCACGAGGTCGAGCAGCACGGAGATGCCGCGCTTCCCCGCCTCCGCGGTGAGCTCCGCGAGGTCGTCGTTCGTGCCGTAGCGCGGCGCGATGGTGAGGAAGTCCGCGACGTCGTAGCCGGCGTCGGCGAACGGCGAGACGAAGCACGGGTCGAGCCACACCGCACCCACGCCGAGCCACTGCAGGTAGTCGAGGCGGGCGGTGATGCCGGCGAGGTCGCCGATGCCGTCGGCCCCGGCACGGCCCGAGTCGGCGAAGCTCTGCGGGTACAGCTGGTACAGGACGGTGCGCCCGAGGCGCGGGGCGAGGTCGGTGGCGGCGGTCATCGCGCGTTCTCCTTCTCTCCGGTCCAGGCAACGGTGGCGTGCGCGTCGCCGGGGCGCTGGACGAGCCAGGCGCCCGTCCGGCCGGACAGGGTCATCGGTGCGGGGAGCAGCGCCGCGCCGTCGCGCTCGGGCAGGACCTCGGCGTCCCACGGCGAGACGTTGAGCAGGTGCACGACGCGCGTGCCGTCGGGGGCGGCCGCCGGCACGACGACCACGCCGGGCACGGACGACGTGAGCCCCACCAGCGGCCGGGCGCCGAGCTCGGCGAGCAGGCGGTCCCACACCGGCGGCAGGCACGGGAGGTCCGCGGCCACGACCAGGACCTGCCCGGCGCCGTGCGGCACGCGCGCGACGCAGGCCTCGCGGGCGGCGGTCCCGCCGGCGTCGGCCACGCGGGCGAGCACGTCGGCGTCGTCGGGCAGGGAGAGCGGCTGGACGAAGCCGACGCGGACCTCGGCCATGTCGAGCCGGTCGTCGGCGGGCACGACCGAGGGGAAGAACGTCGGGCTGCCCTCGACCCGCTCGCCGGCGCCGATCCCGAGCGCGTCGACGAGGCGGGTGGCCGGGCGGCCCAGCATGTCCTGCGTGGGCAGCGGGCCGTGCAGGAGCAGGCGGCCGCCGGCGGCCACCCAGTCCACGACCTTCTGCTGGACGTCGTCGTCGAGGTACGGGGTGGGCGCGAGCGCGAGCACCCGGTCGTGACCGAGGTCGAGCGGGCCGTCCTGCAGGTTCACGGCGTCGGGCGCGAACCCGCCGACGACGAGGGCCCGCGTGAGGATGTCGCGCGGCCCGGAGCCGCGGAAGCGGTCCAGCTCGTCGACGAACCGCTGCTCGCGCTCGGAGGCGGGGTAGCGGTACTCGGTCATGTAGTGGTCGGGGACGAAGCCGAGCGTGACCGGCGGCGTCTCGGGCCGCGCGGCGCGCAGCAGGTCGGCCTGCGCGGCGACGCCCGTGGTCGCGGCGCGCAGCATCGGGTACGACGGCGAGGGCCGGCCCTCGGGGTCGATCGGTGCGGCGAACCCGTGGCGCTCGCCGGTGAACGCGACGCGGTCGTTGCCGTCGTACGCGGGCTCGAACAGCGCCGGGTTCCGGCCGCCGGTGAGCAGGTAGTAGTTGACGAACGTGTTGCCCTGGGCGAGGCACGTCTGGAGCTTGAGCGGCGCGGCCTCGGGGCCGGTCTCGACGCCGAGGGACTCGCCGTAGTCGCCCGTGCCGACCTCGAACTCGAGGCTGCCGGTGGGCTGGCCGGGCACGGTGGTGGCGGCGACGAAGGCGTTGGACGCCCAGAACCCGGGCAGCTTCTCGAGCGTGAGGTCGCCGATGTAGTAGTCGGTGCCGGGCAGCACGTCGGTGCGGCCGGCCCACGTGCGGTAGAGCTGGGAGATGCCGAGGGGGAACATGCGCGCCGCGCCGCCCCAGCACCCGTGGATGTTGACCAGGAACGGCACGTCGACGCCGAGCTCGCGGGCCCAGCCGGCCAGGGTCGCCACGTACGACGCGTACTTCTCGCGGGTGAACCGACCGAGGTCGCGGTGGAGGGCGAGGACCACGTCCTCGTCGGGGGAGCGCAGCGCCGGCCCCCAGGCCGCGGCGTCCTCGGGGTCCAGACCGTAGCGGTCCTGCACTGCCTGGGCGCCCTCGGCGGCGACGAGGTGCGCGACCAGCTCGGCGACGGTGCGGTCGGACAGGTCGGGGGAGTTCGTGACCCACGGCAGCATGCCGATCTCGTTGTCGAGCTGCACCCCCACGACCGTGCCGCCGCGGGACGGCGTGCGGGCCGCGAGCACGGGGATCACGGCGTCGTACCAGCGCCGGCAGGCGGCGAGGTAGGCGGGGTGCGTGTAGTCGACGACGGTCTCGGCCGGGGTGCTTCCGTCCCAGCTCGGCGGAACCACCTCGGGGTGGTCGCGGAACAGGCTGAACGGCAGGCCCTCGTGCTTCAGCTCGGCCATGACGAACGGGCCGGGCCGGGCGATCACGGCCAGCCCGCGCGCCGCGCACAGGTCGAGGAACCGGCCCAGGTCGAGGGCGGGCCGGGTGCGGCCGGCGAGGTCGAACGAGCCGTCGGGCAGCTCGTGCACGAGCCACGGGACGTAGGTGGCGATCGCGGTGACGCCGGTGGCGACGGCGGCGTCGAGCCGGCTCTCCCACTCGGTCGCGTCGAGCCGGAAGTAGTGGACCTCGCCGGACAGGACGAGGTCGTCGTGCAGGGTGCGGACGCGCGCCGACTGCGGCGTCGGGGTGGGTGCCAACGAGCTACTCCTTCGTAGGTCTGCGGGTGGCGTGGGTCACGTCGAGAGTTGCATGTAACCGGTACCACGCGCCATAGTAGGCAATGTAACCGGTTACATCTACCGGCCTCGACGACGAGGAGTTGAACCATGGCCAGCGCAGGTCGTCCGACGGTCCGCGACATCGCCCGGCACGCCGGCGTGTCCGTCGCCACCGTCTCGCGCGTCACCCGGGACGACCCGAAGGTGGCGCCCGCCACCCGGGAGCGGGTGCAGGCGAGCATCGACGCGCTGGGCTACACGCCGTCGGCCCTCGGCCTCGGGCTCGCCTACCAGCGGCACCACACGCTCGGCATCGTGCTGCCCGGCCTGGGCGGCCCGTACTTCGCGGACCTCGTCCAGGGCGTCGAGTCCGTCGCCGTCGAGGCGGGGATCGCCGTCAACGTGCTGGGCACCCACTTCCGGCCCGACGCCGCCACGTCCGTGCGCCAGCTCGCGCAGCGCACGGACGCCCTCGTGGTGCAGGGCGGCACCGTGGACGCGGACCTCCTCGTGGAGCTCGCCGCGGCGATGCCCGTGGTGGTCGTGGCCGCCGTCAACGACCGGGTCCCCACCGTCCGCACCGACGGCCGCGCCGCGGCGGACGAGATCACCAGCCACCTGATCGAGGTGCACGGCTACCGCCGGCTGCGCTTCCTCGGGTCGCCGCGGGGCTCCTCCGACCCGGCCGCGCGCTACCGCGGCTTCCGCGACGCGCTCGCGGCGCACGGGCTCGAGGAGTCCGCACCGCCGCTCGACTTCGGCTTCGAGGCCGAGTACGGCGCGATGGCGGCCCGCGAGCTGGACGCCGCGGGCGAGCTTCCGGAGGCGCTGGTGTGCGCCAACGACGAGCTGGCGTTCGGGGTCATGGCGACCCTGCCCGGCCTGGGGCACCCGATCCCCGCGGAGATGGCGATCGTCGGCTTCGACGACAACTCGCTCGCCGCGCTCGCCTCTCCCACCCTCACGACCGTGCACCAGCCGACCTTCGAGCTGGGTGCGACGGCGGCGCGGATCGCGCTGGAGCCGACCCGGGACGGGTCGGCCTCCACGGTCCCGCTGCCACCCGACGACCGGGTCCTGGAGACCCGTGCCGTGATCCGCGAGTCCTGCGGCTGTCAAGGCTGACGGTCCGCAGTCTTCAACGAGGAAGGTTGTTCATGACTCCCACCACCACGCGGCGGCGCGCCGCCGCGCGCTTCGTCGCCTGTGCCGGGGCGGCCGCGCTGCTGCTCACCGGCTGCTCCACGGCCAACCAGGGCGACGGGGACCGCACCACCGACGACGGCCGCATCGCCTACCTGACGCTGGGCAACTTCTCGAACGTGTCCAACCCGCAGGCGAACTACAACCCGTTCTCCACGACGGCGATCGGCCCCCTGTGGACGATCTACGACCCGCTGTTCGAGGTGAACAAGTACGACTGCAGCGAGGTGCCGCAGCTCGCGACCGACTACTCCTGGTCGAGCCCCACCGAGATGCACCTGACGCTGCGCGACGGCGTCACGTGGAACGACGGGAAGCCGTTCACGGCGAAGGACGTGGCGTACACGTTCACGCTGCTCAAGGACACCCCCGCCCTGGACCTCAAGGGCGTCGGCGCGCACGTGAAGTCCGCGGAGGCGACGTCCGACACCGAGGTCACGCTGACGTTCGACGGCCCGGCGTACTCGATCAAGGACAAGATCCTCGAGACGGTCATCGTGCCCGAGCACGTGTGGTCGTCGGTCGCCGACCCCACCACGTACACCGCCGAGGACGCGGTCGGCACCGGGATGTTCACGGTGAAGTCGCTCAACCCGCAGCAGTTCACGGTCGAGGCGAACCCCGACTACTGGCAGGCGGACAAGGTCAAGGTCGACGAGCTGCGCTTCACCAAGGCGGCCGAGGGCCAGGTGGACCAGCTCAAGCTGGCCCGTGGCGAGTACGACAGCAACGCGATGTTCGTGCCGGACGTCGAGAACTCGTACGTGGCCAAGGACCCGGAGCACAACAAGTACTGGTTCGCGTCCGGCTCGCCCATCTCGCTCTACATGAACCTCACGAAGGCGCCGTTCGACGACGTGGCGTTCCGCCAGGCGATCACGCAGGCGATGGACAAGGACCGCCTCACGCAGGAGGCCGGCTCCGGCTACGTGAAGCCCGCGAGCCAGAGCCTGCTGGTGCTGCCCGGCCAGGCGGACTGGCTCGACCCGTCGATCCCCGACCAGGGCATCGTGAAGTACGACCCCGACGCCGCCTCCCAGGCGCTCACCGACGCCGGCTACGCGCTCGACGCCAAGGGCAAGCGCCTCGGCAAGGACGGCAAGCCGATGAAGTTCTCGTTCGAGACCCCCAACGGGTGGTCCGACTGGACGGCCGCGGCCGACTCGATCAAGGCCGACTTCGCGAAGCTCGGCATCGACGTCGACGTCGAGACGCCGGACTACCCGACGGTGGAGCAGCACCGCCTCACCGGCAAGTACGACATGACGTTCGGCGTGCGCGGCGGCCTGTGCTCGATGTACCAGAGCTTCGCCGAGCCGCTCGACTCCGCCAACTCGGCCCCGGTCGGCAAGAAGGCCACCACCAACGAGGTGCGCTGGGACGACGCCGCCACCGACGAGCTGCTCGACCAGCTCGAGGTCACCGAGGACCCCGAGGCGCAGAAGCCGATCGTGCACCAGCTCGAGCAGATCATGATGGACCAGGTGCCCTTCATCCCGCTCTGGTACGGCGGCAAGTGGTTCGAGTACAACACCCAGCGCGCGACCGGCTGGCCCAGCGCCGAGGACCCGTACGCGGGCTCGGACAACTCCCGCCTCATCTACACGTCCCTGGTCCCTGCCCAGGGCTGACGCCGACCCGGCGGGATCCCGCCGGCGGTCCGTCCGATCGTGACGGACCGCCGGCGCCCCCGCCCGACCCGAGGTGGAAGCACCATGACCTACTTCGCGCGGCGCATCGGATTCTTCGTCCTGACCCTGTGGGGCGCCGTCACCCTCAACTTCCTCATCCCGCGCTTGTCCGCGGGAGACCCCGCCCAGGCGATGCTCGAGCAGGTCGCCGTCAAGGACGGCTACGTCGACCCCGCCCAGCTCGAGGCCGTCCGGGCCATGCTGGGCGTGCCCGACGCCTCCCTGTGGGCGCAGTACGTGGACTACCTGAAGAACCTGGCCGCCGGGAACTTCGGGGTGTCGTACACCTACTTCCCGTACACGGTCACCGACGTCATCGGCGACGCCCTCCCGTGGACGATCGTGCTGCTCGGCACCACGCTGATCCTGTCGTTCGTCATCGGGACGCTGCTCGGCGCCTGGGTGGCCTGGCGCCGCAACTCCGGGTTCGACGCCGTGATCACGGTCGGGTCCAGCTTCCTCGGCACCCTGCCGTTCTTCTGGCTGGCGCTGCTGCTCATCTACGTCTTCGCGATCACGCTGGGCTGGCTGCCGCCGTCGGGCGGGTACTCCGGAGCCGTCGAGCCGGGCCCGTCGCCCGAGTTCTTCGCGGACGCCTGGCAGCACTTCCTGCTGCCCGCCGCCGCCATCATGATCACCGGCCCGATCGGCTGGATGCTCGGGATGCGCAACAACATGGTCGCCTCCCTCGGTGAGGACTTCACGCGGTTCGGCCGCGCCAAGGGCCTGTCCGCGCGCGTCCTCGCGCTCAACTACGGCGCCCGCGTGGCGATCCTGCCGAACATCACGGGCTTCGCGCTCGCGCTCGGCGGCCTCGTCGGCGGCACCGCGCTCGTCGAGCAGGTCTTCAACTACCCCGGCATGGGCCGGCTGCTGCTCGAGGCCGTGGGCAACAAGGACTACCCGCTCATGCAGACGATCTTCCTGTTCTCCACGGTCGGCGTGCTGGTCGCGAACCTCGCCGCCGACCTGCTCTACGGCGTCCTCGACCCGCGGGCCCGACGGAAGGAGGCGGCATGACCGCCGCGACGATCGACCGGCCCGCGGCGTCCGCGCCGGCCGCGGGGCGCCGCCGGAGCCGCGCGCTCCGCACGCCCCAGTGGTTCGACATCCTGTGGCGCAACAAGAAGGCCCGCTTCGGCATGGTCCTGCTGGCCGCGTTCCTCCTCATGGCGCTGTTCGCGCCGTGGCTGGCGCCGTACGACCCGCACCAGAACGGGTTCCCCCCAGGGCTGCCGCCGTCGTCCGAGCACTGGCTGGGCACCACCGGCCGCGGGTTCGACGTCGCCTCGCAGGCGATCTGGGGCGCGCGGACGTCGCTGCTGGTCGGCCTCGTCGCCGGGTCGATCTCCACGGCGATCGCCCTCGCGATCGGCATGACCGCCGGCTACCTCGGCGGGCTCACCGACGAGGTGCTGTCCTTCCTCACCAACCTGGTCCTCGTGGTCCCGACGCTGCCGCTCATGGTGGTCCTCGCGGCCTACATGCCCGGCGGGGGCGGCGTCTGGATGGTCGTCGTCGTCATCGGGATCACCGGGTGGGCCGGCGCCGCGCGCAACAAGCGCGCGCAGATCCTCACCCTGCGCAACCGCGAGTACATCCAGGGCGCGCGGCAGGCCGGCGACGGGATCTTCCACATCGTGTTCCGCGAGATCGCCCCCAACATGACGTCGCTCATCGTCGTCGGCTTCATCGGGGCCGTCGGCGGCGCGATCGGCGCCGAGGCGGGCCTCGCGTTCATCGGCATCGGCGACCCGGAGACGATCTCCTGGGGCACGATGCTCTACTGGGCGAACCAGGACGGCGCACTCCTGACCGGCGGGTTCGCCCGCCTGCTGGTGCCCGGCCTGCTGCTCGCCCTCCTGACCACGGCGCTGACCTTCATCAACTTCGGGGTCGACGCGCTGAGCAACCCGCACCTGAGGGAGCAGTGATGGCACTCGTCGAGGTGGAGCACCTCTCCGTCGACTACCGGTCCCGCGACCTGCCGCCGTCGCACGCCGTCCGGGACGTGTCGTTCGACATCGCCGAGGGCGAGTTCGTGGGCCTGCTCGGGGAGTCCGGGTGCGGCAAGTCGACGCTCGGCAACGCGATGCTACGGCTGCTGGACAAGCCCGCGCACCACGCCGGCGGCTCGGTCCGGTTCGACGGCGACGACCTGTTCGCGATGAGCGAGCGCGACGTGAACAAGCTGCGGTGGCGGGAGATCGCGACCGTCTTCCAGTCGTCGATGAACGCGCTCAACCCGGTGCTGCGCATCGAGAAGCAGTTCCACGACGCGATGGACGCGCACGGCTGGTCCACGGCCGTCGACGGCGACCGGCACGCCCGCATCCGCGAGGTGCTCGGCGACGTCGAGCTGGACGCCGACCGGGTGATGCGCTCGTACCCGCACGAGCTGTCCGGGGGGATGCGCCAGCGCGTAGTCCTCGCGCTCGCGCTCGTGCTGCGCCCGCGCTTCGTGCTGCTCGACGAGCCCACCACCGGGCTCGACGTGCTGGTGCAGCGGTCCATCGTGGAGCTGCTGCGCCGCATCCAGCGCGAGCAGGGGTTCACGGTGCTGTTCATCAGCCACGACCTGGGCACGGTGCTGGAGATCGCCGACCGCGTCATGGTGATGTACGCCGGCGAGATCGTGGAGAGCCGGCCGAGCGCCGAGCTCGCCGCGGACCCGCTGCACCCGTACTCGCACGGCCTGCTGGGGTCGTTCGACGACCCGCGTGCCGAGGAGGTCTCCGTGGCGTACATCGCGGGCCGTCCGCCGGCGCTCACCGAGCCGCCGCCCGGGTGCCCGTTCGCGCCCCGCTGCCCCTCGCGGATGGCGGCGTGCGACACCGTCGTGCCGACGCTCGAGCCGGCCGGTCCGGTGTCGGTGGAGCTCGGCACCCGCCGGGCGGCGGCCGCGTCGTCGGGAGCGTCGGGCGAGTCGCTGGTGCGCTGCCACCTGCACACCGAGGTGGGCCGCGCCGAGCGCGCCGCCGGGGCCGAGCTCGTCGCGCCCCGCTTCGCCGAGGTGACGGCGTGGGCGTCCGAGCGCGTGAGCGACCCCGACCGCGCGCCGCTCGTCGTCGTCGAGGACCTGGTCAAGACGTACGACCGCCGCCGCGGCCTGCGCAAGGAGACGGTCGAGGCCGTGAAGGGCGTGTCGTTCACCCTCGCGCCCGGCCAGGTGCGGGCGCTCGTGGGGCAGTCCGGCTCGGGCAAGTCCACGATCGCGAAGCTGCTGACCCGCAACGAGCGGGCCACGTCGGGCACGCTGCTGGTCGACGGCGTCGACCCGGGCACCCTGCGCCGGGGTGCCCTGCGCGAGTACCGGTCGCAGGTGCAGATGGTGTTCCAGGACCCGTTCGCCGCGCTCAACCCGACCAAGACCATCGGCTACAGCCTCGGCCGGCCGCTGCGGAACTACCTCGGCCTGACCGGCGACGCCCTGCACGAGCAGGTGCTGGCGCTGCTGGAGTCGGTGGGGCTCTCGCCCGCCGCCGCGTACGTGGACAAGCTGCCGCACCAGCTCTCGGGCGGGCAGCGGCAGCGCGTCGTGGTGGCGCGCGCGATGGCTCCGCGGCCGCGGCTGCTCATCGCCGACGAGCCGATCTCCATGCTGGACGTGTCCATCCGGGCGGAGATCCTCGAGCTGCTCGCGGACACCGTGCGGGAGCAGGACGTGGCGATGCTCTACATCACCCACGACCTGCTCAGCGCCCGGCTGCTGGCCGACGAGATCATGGTGATGCGCTCCGGCGAGATCGTCGAGCAGGGGCCCACGGTGCGGGTGGTGCGCGACGCGCAGCACGAGTACACGCGCGCGCTGCTCGACGCGATCCCCAACCCGGAGCGCGGCGGCGAGCCGGCGGTGGTCGCCCCGTGACCGGAACGGTGAGGCGGCCGAACATCGTCCTCGTCCTCACCGACGACCACGCGGCGCACGCGATCGGGGCGTACGGGTCGGTGGTGAACACGACGCCGCACATCGACGCGATCGCGGAGCGCGGGGTGCGTCTCGACCGGTGCTACGTGACGAACTCGCTGTGCACGCCGTCGCGGGCGTCGATCCTCACGGGCACGTACTCGCACGTCAACGGTGTGACGACGCTGTCGACGCCGATCGATGCGAGCCAGCCGACGTTCGTCTCGCAGCTGCGCGAGGCGGGTTACCGCACGGCCGTCGTCGGCAAGTGGCACATGGGCCACGGCGCCGGGCACGACCCCGAGGGCTTCGACTACTGGGACGTGCTGCTGGACCAGGGCGAGTACCACGACCCCACGTTCCGGTCGGCCGTGGGCGAGCGCACCGTGCCGGGGTACGCGACGGACGTCATCACGGACCTGGCCCTCGGCTGGCTGGAGTCGCTGGAGGGCGACGACCCGTGGTGCGTGCTGATCTGGCACAAGGCGCCGCACCGGTCGTGGGAGCCGGACGAGGCGCACGCGGACCTGTACTCCGACCCGATCCCGGTGCCGGCGACGTTCACGGACGACTACGCGACGCGCACGTCGTCGGCCCGGCGGGCGGCGATGCGGGTGGCGGACCACCTCACGTCGACGGACCTCAAGGTGGACCCGCCGGCCGGGCTGTCCTACGACGAGCTGGCGCTGTGGAAGTACCAGCGGTACATGGAGGACTACCTGCGCTGCGTGGCGTCGGTGGACGACAACGTGGGCCGGGTGACCGACTGGCTCCGCGAGCGCGGCGAGGAGGACGACACCCTGGTGCTGTACTCCTCCGACCAGGGGTTCTTCCTCGGCGACCACGGGTGGTTCGACAAGCGGTTCATGTACGAGGAGTCGATCCGCATGCCCTTCGTGCTGTCCTACCCGCGGCTCGTGCCCGCCGGGCAGGTGCACGACGGCATCGTCACGAACGTGGACTGGGCGCGCACCGTGCTCGACGCCGCCGGTGTCGACCCGCACCCGCGGATGCAGGGCCGGTCGTTCTGGCCGGACCTGGTGGGCGGGGCCTCCGGGGGAGCGGAGCCGCCCGCCGACGGCTTCTACTACCGCTACTGGGAGCACCACGACGGCGTCCACCACGCGCCCGCGCACTACGGCTACCGGGACCGGCGGTACAAGCTCGTCTACTACTACAACGACGGGATGGGGCTGCCGGGCGCGGGGTGGCCGACGTTCCCCGGGGAGTGGGAGCTCTTCGACCTGCACGACGACCCGGACGAGCTGCGGAACGTCGCCGACGACCCCGCGTACGCCGAGGTCCGGGCGCGGCTGGAGGTCGCGCTGTGGAGGGCGCAGGCCGCCGTCGGGGACGAACCGCACCCCGGCCAGCCGGTGCCCGCGGGGGTGGTGGGCGCCCCGTCGTCGGGCACCTAGACGGCGCCGGTCGTCCCCAGCAGGGAGCCCAGGGCGAAGGTGACGCCGAGCGCCAGTGCACCGCCGATCACCACGCGGGCCACGGAGCGGGTGCGCGACGAGCCGCCGATCCAGGCGGCGAGGGCGCCGGCGGCGCCGAGGGCGGCCAGCACGACGACGAACGTCGCGCCTATCTTCCACGGCTCGGGGATGAGCAGCACCGCGAGCATCGGCAGGATGCCGCCGGTGAGGAACGCGAGCAGCGACGCCCACGCGGCGTGCCAGGGGCTGACGACGTCGTCCGGGTCGATGTTGAGCTCGGCGGACAGGTGCGCGCCGAGGGCGTCGTGGCGGGTGAGCTCGGTGGCGACCTGCCGTGCCGTGCCCTCGCTCAGGCCGCGCTCGCGGTAGAGGCCGACGAGCTCGTCGAACTCCTCCTCGGGCATGGTGGCGAGCTCGTGCTTCTCCTTGGCGATGAGGGCCTTCTCGCTGTCGGACTGGCTGGACACCGACACGTACTCGCCGAGCGCCATCGAGATCGCGCCACCGACGAGGGCGGCCAGCCCGGCCGTGAGCACGGCGGCGCGCTCCGGGGTCGCGGCCGCGACGCCCACGACGACCGCGGCGACGGACACGATGCCGTCGTTGGCGCCGAGGACGCCGGCGCGCAGCCAGTTGAGGCGCTGCGCGAGGCCGCCGACGTGCGGCTCGTCGGCGTGGCCTGTCGGGGTGGTCTCGGCGCGGGCGGACATGTGCCCAGCACAGCACCGCCGGTCACGGGGCGCCACGGGGACGGGCGCCCCGTGGCACGTCTCACGGGCGCTTCCCGAGCGACATCTCGCGGAACAGCGGGTTGCGCAGCGGGACCATCATGAGCACGGTCATCGCGGCGCCGAAGACGGCGAACGGCACCCACAGGGTGGTGGCCGACGCGAGCGCCCCGAAGGCCGCCATCGCCAGGGGCATGAAGACGTCGTCGCCCAGGCGGGTGATCGACGCCATCCGCCCCAGGTACGACGGGTCGACGGTGCCGGCGAACGTGGCGCCGAGCAGGGTGGAGGCGTACCCGGCCGTGAGGCCGACGACGAGGCACGCGGCCCCGGCGACGCCGACCGGCCCGGTGCCGAGGGCCACGATCGCCAGGCCCTGCACGGCCAGCGCCGCGAACCCGGCGCGGGCCTCGCGCCGCGGCCGCCAGCGGGCGACGGACAGAGCCCCGAGCGCGGCGCCCAGCCCGATGCACGCCTCCAGGATGCCGACGGCGCGGGCGCCCCAGCCGGCGTCGTGGGCCCGCAGGGCGATCCCGATGCCGACGGCGGGCCCGACGGCGAGGTTGAGGCCCGAGAGCGCGATCACGAGGGTGCGGGTGGTGGGCACGTCGCGCAGGTGGGCGAAGCCGCGACGGATCCCGCGGAACGCGGACTCCTTGTCGGCGCGGGGCAGGGCGAACCGCGGGCGCAGCCAGATCGCGACGAACGCGACGACGACGGCGAACGTGACCGCGTTCGCGCTCGCGCTGCCGAGGAGCCCCGACCGGGCGACGAGGAAGCCGCCCACCGCGGAGCCGCCCATCGTGGCGAGCCGGGACGCCGTCTGGGCGACGGCCGTGTACGAGGGGAGGTCCTCGGTCCGCACCAGCTGGCGCGCGATCGTGCTGGCCGACGGTTCGTAGAACGCGTCGCAGACGCCGAACGCGACGGCGGCGAGGGTGAGCAGGAGCACCGTCGGCGGCGAGGACAGCACCCACAGCGCGGCCCCGACCAGCACGGCCACCCGCAGCACGTTGCAGACGATCATGACGCGCCGCGCGTCGACCCGGTCGGCGAGGACGCCGCCGAAGAGCAGCACCACGGCGCGGGGCGCGGTCCCGGCGGCCACGACCAGCCCGGCGACGGCGGGGCTGGCCACCTGCACGGCGGTCCAGGCCAGGGCGATGGACCAGATCGCGTCGCCGGCGTCGGACAGCGCCTTGACGCCGATCCACGCGTGCACGGCGCGGTCGCGGCGGAACGTCGGCGGCTCGCGCAGCAGCACGGGCTGCGGGGCGCTGGTGGTCCCGCTCGTGGTCCCGGTCATGGCACCGTGGGGAAGCCGTGGGCGAAGACGAAGACCGGCATGCGCTCGGGGCTCGTCCTGGGCTCGCCGTCGCCGTCGCTGTCGGGGGCGAGGCCGGCCTGCCAGGCGGCGAACGTCTCGCGCATCGCGGCGGAGAGGGCCGCCAGCTCGTCCGGGGTGGCCCAGGCGACGGTGTCGATGCTGAACGCGGCGCGCGACCACTCCGGCAGCGGCGTGGTGCGGCGGTGCCAGGCGCGCAGCCGGCCGACGTGCGTCTCGACGTTCGCCCGCTCGGCCTCCCGGGCGAGCAGCGCGTCGGCGGGGGAGTCGGAGAAGTCGTCGGCCGACCAGCTCAGGCCCTGCCGTGACGCGCGCCACCAGCTGGTGCGGCGGTCTCCCGTGCGGTCGGGGGCCTGCTCGACGACGCCGGCCCGCTTCAGCATCCGCAGGTGGTGGCTGACGCTGCCCACCTGCTGCCCGAGCTCGCGCGCCAGCGTGGTCACCTGGGTGGTGCCGTGCAGGCTCAGATAGTCGTAGATGCGCCGCCTCGCCGGGTGGTGCACGGCGGTGATCGCCTCGATCTCTTCCATGCCGACGACGCTAGGCGCGCGCCGCAAGGAGTACAAGACTTCTTGTATATCGCGGAATCATGCGGTTTTCGAGGGCGTGGGTGGCTCAGGCGTGCGTGGGGTGCTCGTGGTCCGGGTGGGTGTCCGGCTCCACCTGGAAGGTGGAGTGCTCGACGGCGACGTCGAAGTGGGTGGCCACGCACTCCTGCAGCTCGTCGAGGATGCGGCCCGCGTGCCCGTCGGTGAAGCAGCCGGAGTCCACGACGACGTGCGCGGACAGGATCGGCAGGCCGGTGGCGATGAGGGAGGCGTGCACGTCGTGCACGTCGCGCACGTGCTCGACGCGCAGCAGGTGCGCGCGCACCTCCTCGAGGTCCAGCCCCGGCGGCGTGGACTCCAGGAGCACCGACCCGGCGGCCCGGGCCAGCCGCACCGCCCGGGGCAGGATGAGCGCCCCGATCAGCAGGGCCGCGACGGAGTCGGCCCGCTGCCAGCCGGTGGTGGCGATGACGATCGCGGCCACGATGACGCCCACGGACCCCAGCGCGTCGTTGACGACCTCGAGGAACGCCGCCCGGAGGTTGAGGTTCGCGTCCCGGCGCCCGGCGAGCACCGCCATCGACGCGAGGTTGCCCACCAGCCCGATGACGCCGAAGACGACGAGCTGCGTGGACGGGATCTCCGGCGGGTGCGCGAGCCGCAGCACCGCCTCGACCAGCACGTACACGCCGACCACGAGCAGCACCGCCGCCTGCGCCAGCGCCGCCAGCACCTCGGCCCGCCGGTACCCCCACGTGCGCTGCGGCGACGGCGGCCGCAGCGACAGGTGGGCCGCGAACAGGGCGAGGGCCAGGCCGCAGGCGTCGGTGAGCATGTGGGCGGTGTCGACCAGCAGCGCGAGGCTGCCGGTGACCAGCGCGCCCACCGCCTGCGCCACGAGGATGAGGGCGGTGATGGCGAACGCGATCGCCAGCCGGCCGCGATGGTCGGCGGCGGCGTGCGCGTGGTCGTGGCCGTGGCTCACGCGGCGTCCTCCGCGCCGGTCGGACCGTGCGCCGTGGCGCACGTGCAGTCCGGGCCGCAGCAGTCCGGGTCGACGACGAGCGTGAGGCGCAGCAGGTCGCCGAGCGCGTGCGCGAGGTGCGGGTCGGACAGCCGGTACTCGGTACGGCGCCCGTCCGGGCGGCCCACGACCAGGCCGCAGCCGCGCAGGCACGCGAGCTGGTTGGACATCACCTGCTTGGAGACGCCGAGCGTCGCCGCCAGGTCGGTCGGGTAGGCGGGCGCGTCGCGCAGGGCGAGCAGGATGCGCGTGCGCGTGCCGTCCGACAGCGCGTGCCCCAGCCGCGCCAGCGCCGCGGTGTGCGTGAGCGTCACGGTCTCCATGGCCGCGACGGTACATGGCCTCGTGTACTCACGCCAGGGCGTCCCGCGTCCGGACGCAGGAGCGGGGGCCACCTCCGTGAGGTGGCCCCCGCTCGTCACCGTGGAGAACGGCCCGGTCGGTCCCGATCAGGCCGCGGCGCGGTTACTTCGCGCCGGCCGGCAGCAGCGCGACGATGCCGTGGGCGGGGACGGTGGCCGTGAAGGCGCCGTCGGCGCCGACGGTGTACGTCGCGGCCGAGTCGTCGCCGGCGGCGACGTTCGTGTACTCGCCCGCGGGCAGCGAGGTCGTGTAGGTCTGCTCGGCCTCACCGTCGCCGTTGTTGAGGGCGACGAAGCCGGCGTCGCCGCGGCCGAAGGCGATCTGGTTGCCGCCGTCGTCCCACCAGTCGGTGAGCTCGGTGCCGTCGACGGCGTGGTGGAACGCCACCATCCCGGCGATGGCGGGGTCGCGCTGGATGCAGCTCCAGGCGTCGCTGCCGCAGTCGGCGTCGTCCACGCCGGTGGCGGTGGCGCCGGGCGCACCGGCGTCCTTGTCGCCGAACGTGTAGCCGGTGTAGAGGGAGGGCGACCCGTACGGGAACGCGAGCATGAACGCCGACGCGAGGGTGTAGGCGTCGCCGTCCTTGTACGTCAGGGTCTCGCCGTTGCGCTCGGTGTCGTGGTTGGTGACGAAGACGCCGGCCTCGTCGGACGGGAGCTTGCCGTCGGCGATGCCCTGCAGGCTCGCGAGCTGGCCACCGAACGCGCCCTTGAGCTGGCGGGCGTAGTTGAACTCGTGCACGTCGCCGTTGCCGACGTACTCCGCGGGCTGGACAGGCTCGCCACCGGCGCCGATGACCTCCTGGACCCAGTAGATGTCCGGGTTGCTCAGCTTCGCCTTGATGGCGGCGAGATCCTCGGCCGGCATGTGCTTCGCGGCGTCGATGCGGAAGCCCTGCACGCCCAGGTCGATCAGGTCGTTCAGGTAGCCCGCGATCTTGTCCTGCACGTCCGGGGAGCCGGTGCGCAGGTCCTGCAGCGACACGAGACGGCAGTTCTGCACCTCCTGCTTGTCGCCGTAGTTCGCGATGTTCTTGCGGCAGTCGTTGAAGTCGCCCGGGCCGTAGGGCACGCCGGGGAAGTCGTCGACGGCGAACGACGTGCCCGCCACCCCGGTCCCGGCGCCCTGATCAGCCCCGGTGGTGTGGTTGATGACGGCGTCCGCGACGACGCCGACGCCGGCCTCGCCGCAGGCGTCGACCATCGCCTTGAACTCCTCGCGGGTGCCGAGCTTGGACTCGATCTTGTAGCTGACCGGCTGGTACGACGTCCACCACTCGGTGCCCTGGATGTGCTCCATCGGCGGCGACACCTGGACTGCGTCGATCCCGGCCGGACCGATCGTGCTGGTGCACTCCTCGGCGACGGACGTCCACGTCCACTGGAACATGTTGAGGATGACGTCGCCGTGCGCGACGCCGTCGGCCGCTGCGGCCGGCTCGGCCGCGACGGGCTCTGCCGCGGCAGGCTCGGCCGGTGACGGCTCGGAGCTCGCGGAGGTCGCGGTCGTGACCAGCCCTGCGGCGGCGAGGCCCGCCGCCGCCGTGGCGGCGACCACGCGCCCGACCTTGCGGCCTCGGGTGCGGTGGGTCGTTGCTTCTGCGTGCTTCATTGCTTGCTGTCTCCTTCGTGTTCGAGCGGGTCCCGAGGGGCCCGCCGTCACCCCGGCTGCGATGCCGGGGCGTCGTGCACTGCGGAAAACCGCACCGACGACGTCAGGTCTGACGACATCGTCGACTCGAGCAAGGTTTCAGAGAATTGCTGCAACTGTCCAGTCCGCCATGTCGGAGGGACGTGATCGGCCGACGGGGCCCCGCACCCGCCGGTGGTGCGGGGCCGCGTCGGCGATGGTCACTGTCGCCAGGTGTCCGCCAGCGTGACCGTCCCGTCGGACGCCACCGTCGCGGTGCGGTTGGCGCCGCTCTCCCAGACGACGGTCCCGTGGTCGTCCCGCTTGACGTACTTGTACTCGAAGGACGTTCCGGCAGGGAGATCGAGGGTCGCGCTCCACACCGGGTACGTCGCCGAGGACAGGGGCACCCCGTTCGCCGGTGCCCAGGAGCCCAGCGCGGGGAGGTTGCCCACGACGTAGACCGCCTGGCCCCACGACGTGCTGGCGGTCACCGCGAACGACGCTTCGCCCTGGCCGTCGGGAGGATCGACGGGACCGGGGTCGCCGCCGCCTCCGTCGGTCCTCGCGCCGACGTGCAGGGCGAGCGCGCCGTACGCAGGCACCGTCGCGGTGAAGGTGCCCGCCGCGGAGACGGTGTAGGTCCTGCTGCAGTCCTTGGCGGCGACGACGTCGCAGTACGTACCGGCGGGGAGCGAGGTCTGGTAGGTGCGGGTGACGGCGCCGCCCGTGTTGTTGATCGTGACGTAGCCCTTGTCGCCACGCCCGTAGGCGATGTGGTTGCCGCCGTCGTCCCACCAGTTCGTCACGGCCGTGCCGGCGACCGCGTTGTGGAAGCCGACCATGCCGGCGACCTCCGTCCACCGCTGGGTGCAGGTCCAGGCGGCGTTCGAGCAACTCGCGTCGGGGACTGAGGTGCCGGAGGCGCCCGGGGCGCCGGCGTCCTTGTCGTCCCACGTGTAGCCGGAGTAGACGCTGGGCGAGCCGTAGGGCCAGGAGAGCATGAACGCGTTCGCCAGGACGTACTTGGCGCCCCACTTGTAGTTCATGGTCTCGCCGTTGCGTTCGGTGTCGTGGTTGTCGACGAAGACCCCGGCGCGGTCGGACGGGAGCTTGTTGTCGCCGATCGAGCGCAGGTCCTTGATCTGTCCGTCGAACCTGGACTTGAGGTCGCGGGCGTAGAAGAACTCGTGGGAGTCCCCGGAGCCGAGGTACTCCGACGGCTGGATCGGTTCGCCGGAGGCGCCGATGACCTCCTGGACCCAGTAGATGTTCGGGTTGCTGAGCCTGGCCTTGATGGCGGCGAGGTCGTTCGCCGGGATGTGCTTCGCGGCGTCGATGCGGAAGCCGGACACGCCCATGCCGATGAGGTCGTTCAGGTAGTCCGCGATCTTGCCCCGCACGTAGTCGGAGCCGGTGCGCAGGTCCTGCAGCGAGACGAGGCGACAGTTCTGCACGTTGCCGCGGTCGCCGTAGTTGGAGATGTTGGACCGGCAGTCGTTGAAGTCGGCGTACCCGAAGGGCACGCCCGGGAAGCTGTCGACCGAGTAGCCGGTGCCTCCGGTGCCCGTGCCCGAGCCGGTGTCGGCACCGGACATGTGGTTGATGACGGCGTCCGCGATGACGCCGACGCCGGCCTCCTTGCAGGTGCTCACCATGCGCTGGAACTCGGCGCGGCTACCGAGCTTGGACTCGATCTTGTAGCTCACCGGCTGGTAGGAGGTCCACCACGCGGTGCCCTGGATGTGCTCCTGCGGCGGGGAGACCTGGACGTAGCCGAACCCTGCGGGGCCGATGGTGCTGGTGCACTCGTCGGCGACCGAGTCCCAGGTCCACTGGAACAGGTTGAGGATGACGTCGCCCCGCCCGTTCGGGGAGTCGACGACGGGCGTCGGCGTCCCCGGGGAGGCGGCGGCGGGGGCCGCCGCAGGGACGAGGGCCGCGACGGCCGTCCCCAGGGCGACGGCCAAGGACGCCGCCGCTGCACCGAGCCGTCGCGGCCAGGTTCGGCTGGGTGGTGGCGAGGGATCGGCCGGGGTCGAGGACCAACAGTCGCTGTCGTGGGTGCGCGTCATTGCTTCTCCTTCGAAGTGCGGTACGCCGCCGACCTCGCACGGTGGGCGGCGTGCCGCTGACGATGCACGCCCGCGGGCTGCGGGCGTACGGCACTGCTGTCTTCACACACCCCGGCAGCCGGGCCGTGACGGCCGGCCGGTGCTGCCGGAGAACCAGGTGACGGCCTCGCGGCCGGCAGGTCGCGCTACTCGTGCCCGATGCGCGCGAGGGGGACGGAGAACGCGTCGGCGTCCTCCTTCTCCGCGGACGTGGAGGTGTCGGCGGAGTACGGCTCGGTGGCGTGGTCGAGCACGACCGGGTCCTGCGGCAACGACCCGATGGCCGACTCGCCGAACGTGGCGGTCAGCAGGACGCCGATGCCGTCGGTCGTGAGGGCGTCGGACGTCGTCCCGAGGGCCTTCAGCGGGATCTTCATCTCGTACGTGGTGTCCTGCGCGGCGTCGTGCCCCGCCGCGGCGAGGTCCTCGTAGAGGTCCTCGTCGAGCAGGTCCTCCGGGGCGTAGCCGGAGCCCCCGTTGTCGTCGATCCCGAGGACGCCCTCGGTCACGAGCCCGTCGGCGTGCTCGAGCTCGATGCCCGCCTTCGCGAACCCGAGCACGTTCTCCTCCTCGTAGTCGAAGGAGCCGGAGGCGTTGGGGAGGAAGAGCGACGGCTTGCCGACCCCCGGCTTGGCGGAGAACATCACCAGGCGGTCCACGCCCTGGGTCGGGGCGTAGGTGCTCTTGATGCCCCACACGCCCTTCTTCGTGCCGTCGACCAGGCCGTCGGCGGCGACCTCCGGGTCGACGTCCAGGGCGACCGACATCGGGATGTCGCCCGCGTACGGCTTGCCGTTGTCGCTGACCGGGTAGGTCTGGCCGGGGTCGACGACGTCGGTGACGTTCGTGATCTGCCACATCAGGTAGAGGTTCGCGTCGTCCCATGCCGCCGACAGCGAGTACAGGTCGTAGACGGGTCCCTCGTGGCTGCCGCGGAAGATGCGCGGGTCGTCGTTCGCCACGCCCTGGGCGACCACGGCCTGGGGCGACCACTCGGAGGCGTCGCCGTCGACCACGATGTCGGCGGCCTCGCCGACCTGGTCGCCGGGGTTGGTGACGTAGTACGGGCCCTGCTCGGCGGCCGGCGGGGGAGCGGCGTCGTCCAGGGGCGTCGCCGTGGCCGGGGCGGAGGCCACGAGACAGGTGGCTCCGAGGCAGCAGGCCGCGACGGGGACTGCCTTGAGGGTGCGCATGACGGACGGGTCCTTCCGGACGGAGGTGTGGACAGGGTGGGAGCGGGCTGCTGGAGGGATGAGCCGAGCGACCCGAGCTACCGGAGGTACGGGCCGTCGGCGCCGACCTTGCCGGGCGCGGGGTTGCCGGGCAGGTCGAGGACGTACGCGCGCAGGTTGCCCTTGCCCGGTGCGGCGATCGTGAGGGTGCCGTCGGTGACGGTCGTGGTGTCCCCGGAGACGGCGTCGGTGTACGTCCCGTCCGGGATGCCGGAGAAGGACGCCTTGCCGGACACGGTGACGAGCACGAAGCTGTCCGTCGCGCCGGAGGTGAAGCGCCGCTTGTACGCCATCGAGCCGTCGACCCCGTCGGTGGAGTACTGGCCGGACTGCAGCGCGGGGACGGCACGGCGGATCTGGTTGAGTCGCTGGACGTGCTTCACCAGCGGCTTGTCGAGCGTCGTGGCGACGGCGCCGGTCGCCTCGTCGACGACACCGAACTCGGACGCCTTCACCGTGCCGGCGAGGTGGTCGCCGAAGTACGCCCGCCCGGTCGTGGCCAGGGGGCAGGTGGGGCCGCAGTCGATCTTCTCGCCCTTCTGGAACTCGATCTCCGACCCGTAGAACAGGGTGGGGATGCCGCGGAACGTCCACATCAGCGACATGTTCTCGGCCCATGCGTCGGTGCCACCGGTGTAGCGGGTGGACGACTTGTTGGGACCGTAGTCGTGGCTGTCGACGTACACGGCGTTGTAGGTGGCGTCGTTGACGGAGTCGTCGGAGTCCTTGCCGTTCTGGAACGCGTTGACGGCGTCGGAGAAGTTCATGTGCATGCGCATGTCGATGATGTTCATGCCGGAGAACTTGGTGCGGTCGGGGGCGTGGTAGGCGTTGCCGTCGAGGAACGCGTTGTCGCTCGTGGGCTGGTTCGACGGACCCTGGGCCTGCTCGTACTCGTACATCTCGGCGGCGGCCTCGGTGTCGTCGGCGCTGTACTCCTTGCGCTCCTTCCAGGTGAAGAACTGCGCCGAGTGGTTCACCGAGCCGCGGTTCCACTTGTCGTTGACGAACGCCGCGACCTCGCCGAAGACGTAGAAGTCGTCCGCCTTCTCCGTGCCGTACTTCTCCACGAGCTTGTCGTGGATGGCGGGCAGGAACCGGCGGTTCCAGGTCGTGCGGGGGATGTGGACGGCGGTGTCGATACGGAAACCGTCGACGCCCATGTCGATGTACGTGTTGTAGGCGTCGATCAGGTACTCCTGGACCTTCGCGTTCTCGGTGTCGAAGTCGGCGAGGTCCTCGTGGATCCAGCAGCTGCGCGCGTCCTCGCCCTCCCAGTTGCCGATCCAGCACTGGTGGTAGAGGTCCGAGGGGAACATGCCCGAGGTGGGGTTCGGCCACTGGCACTGGTAGATCTTCTTGCCGTCGGCGCCGGTGCCTGCGGGCGCACCCCAGTTCTTGCAGGTGTTGTCCGCGGGCTCCGTGGTGGACCACCGGTCGCCGTTGTACGGGTTGCCGTTCGCGTCCTCGTCCAGCGGGTCGTACTCCTTGCCCGCGACCGGGTCGTCGTAGTAGTCGCCCCAGTCCTTGTCCTGCACGCCGTACGCCGTCGGGGTGAACAGGCCCTTGGCGCCCCACCGCGAGCTGTGGTTGTAGACCACGTCCTGGTAGATCTTGATGCCCTTGGCGTGGGCGCGGTCGATGAGCTGCTGGTAGGAGACCCCGTCGGACTCGAGCCGAGGGTCGATCCGGTAGAAGTCGTAGCCGTGATAGCCGTGGTAGTCGTAGTCGGACCGGTTCATCACCACGGGCGTGATCCAGATCGCCGAGAAGCCGAGCCCCTTGATGTAGTCCAGCTTCTCCGCCAGGCCCTGGAAGTCTCCCCGGAACATCGGGTCGTCGCCGGCGGCGTTGCCCGACTTCTCGTGCTGGTTCCCCCCGCGGTTGTTGGACGGGTCGCCGTCGTTGAACCGGGCGGTCATCGCGAAGTAGATCGAGTCCTGGCGCGGGTCGCCGCCGAGCATCGTCGCCGGCTCGGCCTCGGCCGTGGCCTGCGTGGCGCCCGGGGGCGTCGGTGCGGGGACGGCGGTCCCCACGGAGGGCACCAGGCCCAGGAGCAGGACCCCGACGAGCGGGGCGAGGAGGAGCCGACGGGCCCCGCGTCGCGGACGGGTGGCGTGGTTCCAGACCTGGGCTACCGATCGGCGTCGCCGGGTGACTGCGGGGTGGGACATGAGCTTCCTCTCGTCGTCGGGAGAAGCGCAGTGCACCGTCGGCACACCACCTGCAAGCAACGTTGCTGCAATTTGCTGACGCGTTTCGGGCGACCCTACGGGCGTCGAGCGCCCGGGTCAACAGCCCGTCTCAAGTGGCGGGAAACGGCGTGGTTCCGCGGGTTTCTCGGTCGACGCCGTGCACCGGAGGCCCTGACGAGCGGGCTCGGGAAGGGCCCGAAACGGCGTTGACGAGGGCTTTTGGGCGTCGGTTGCCTCTGCGCATCGTGGCGGGGCGTGTTACGGATGGGAACGGCCGTGTTCACGATCTGTAGAGGGGCAGACATGCGATTCCCGGAGCGGGCACGACCGAGGCAAGCTCGTCGGCGGCGCGTCGCCGCGACCGTGAGCCTGGCCCTCGTGGCCTCCCCCGTGGCGGCCGTGGGTGGCGTCGCGGCCGCCTCGCCCGCCCAGGCGTCGCCGGCGGCCGCAGCCGCAGGACCCGCGCAGGCGGCGGGACCGCTGGCGGCGGCGCCGGGCAACCCCGGAGTCCCGTCCGACCCGACGGAGGTCTTCCTCGAGACGTTCGAGAACGGCGCGGTCGGGACCGCGGAGGGGCTCGAGGAATATCCCGGGACGGACGGCGTGACCTACACCGCCGAGTACCCGTGGCTGGAGCAGACCGACTGCAACGGCACGATCCTGAGCTACTCGGTGGCGGAGTCGCCGTGCCCCAACGGGTCGACCCAGGCGTATCCACGGGACAACACGCGCCGGCTCGCCGACGTGCTCGGTCAGGTCCAGGCCGGGGTGCCCGGGGGTACGGACGACAACCCCGCGAACGGTTCGGACGCGACCACGCAGGCCAACCGCGCGCTCACGGCGTTCACGAACACGATCAACCCGCCCGCGAACTCGGTCGCGCTGCGGTCGCAGAGCGCCGGGGACGTCGGCACCCTGCCGCAGAACCGGTTCCTCACGTTCTCCGTGGACGTCGCCGAGCTGTCCTGCACGTTCCAGGGCGGGAACAACGTCTCGCGGCTGAACTTCTTCCTCACCTATGACGGGGTGGAGCACCCCACGCAGGACGCCCCGATCAGCGCGTGCACCGACCCGAGCGCGGGGTCGTACACGTCGCCGACCCTGCCGGACAGCGGGGGCTGGGGCACCGGCGGGCTGTTCGTCCGGGCGGGCACCTTCATCGCGAACGGGTCCCAGCTCGTCCCCGCCGGCACGGACCTCGGGATCGTGATGCGCAACGCCACGGGGACGGGCGTGGGGAACGACTTCGCGTTCGACAACATCCGCCTGCTCGACGTGACGCCGCAGCTCGACAAGTCGTTCGCGCCGGCCTCGGTCCCGGTCGGCGGGACGTCGACCCTCACGCTCACCGTGACCAACACGTCCGAGCTCGGCCCGAAGGACGGATGGGCCTTCACGGACACGCTGCCGGACGGCTTGGTCCTCGCGGACCCGACCAACACCGGCGGGACCTGCGACGCGACCACCGTCGCCAGCCCCGGGGGCAGCACCATCGCGGTGACGGACGGGTCCCTGGCCGAGGGCGAGGAGTCGTGCACGATCACCGTCGACGTCACGTCGGACACGCCGACCGGCGCCGACCCGTCCCCGAAGACGTACGCCAACTGCGCGGAGAACATCTCCGACCAGGTCGGCATCCTCGATCCCGACTGCGCCGAGGTGGAGTTCTTCAGCACCCCGGAGCTGGACATCGAGAAGTCCTCCGACGCCGACGCCGACACGCGCGTCGGGGACACCGTCACCTACACCGTCAGCGCCACCAACAACGGCAACGGGGACTACACCGCGGACGACCCCGCCGTCGTCATGGACGACCTGAGCGGCGTGCTCGACGACGCCACGTACAACGACGACGCGACGTCCGACGTCGGCGACGACCCGACGTTCGACGACCCGATGCTGCGATGGTCCGGTCCGCTCCCCGTGGGCGACACCGTCACGCTGACGTACACCGTCACCCTCACCGCCGGCGGCGACCGCCAGGTGCGCAACGTCGCCTGGGAGCCCGAGAACCCGGACGACCCGCAGCCGCCGGCCTGCGACCCGCCGACCGACGACGGCGTCGACCCCGACACGGGCGAACCGTGCGCGCCGGCGGAGTTCGAGCTGCCGGCCCTCGCCGTCACGAAGTCCGTGGACACCACCGAGCTCCCGACCACCGGCGGCGTGGTCACGTACACGGTCGAGGTGGAGAACGTCAGCGGCGTCGACTACACGGACACCGCGCCCGCGTCCGTCACGGACGACCTGAGCGACGTGCTGGACGACGCCACGTACAACGACGACGCCGTCGCCGACCCGGACGTCGGCACGCTGTCGTACGAGGAACCGGAGCTCACCTGGTCCGGCCCGCTCGCCGCCGGCGAGACGGTGACGCTGACGTACTCCGTGACCTTCACGGGCGAGGGCGGCGACGCCCATCTCGTGAACCAGGCGTGCGTCCCCGAGGATCAGGCCGCGGACCAGGCCGAGGCCTGCTCCGGCACGTCCGTCCCCGCCGCGCACCTCACGTCGTGGAAGGAGGTCTCGGCCGACCCCGCGCCCGCCGCGGCCGGCTCGGTGCTGACGTACACCCTGCACTTCGCCAACGACGGCACCGCCCCCGCCGACGTCGACCAGGTCGACGACCTCACGCACGTGCTCGACGACGCCGACGTGACCAGCGAGCCCGAGGCCTCCAGCGACGACCTCACCGCCGCACGCGACGGCGCGCAGATCGCGATCACCGGGTCCGTACCCGCCGGCGACGAGGTGACCGTCACCTACCAGGTCACGATCAGGGACGACGGCGACCGGGGCGACAACGTCGCCGCCAACTTCCTGCTCGACCCCGGCCAGGACCCGCCGCCGGACCCGGACTGCGACCCGGCCGACCCCGACCTGCCCGACTGCACCGTGACGCCCATCCCGGAGCTGGTGGACTCGAAGTCCGTGGACCCGGAGTCGGGGACCGCTGTGGCGGCCGGTGACA
Source organism: Isoptericola sp. NPDC060185 (assembly GCF_042728595.1). Lineage (NCBI taxonomy): Bacteria > Bacillati > Actinomycetota > Actinomycetes > Micrococcales > Promicromonosporaceae > Isoptericola > Isoptericola sp. NPDC060185. Next base: position 32,650 of record NZ_JBHWYY010000039.1, read on the forward strand.
CGGTCACGTACACGCTGACCTTCGAGAACACCGGGACCGCGCCTGCCACCGTGGATCGGGTCGACGACTTGTCCGGGGTGCTGGACGACGCGGAGCTCGTGGCGGGCTCGATCGTGGTGGAGCCGGACGGTGGGCTCGATGCCGCGCTGGACGGAGTGCAGCTGACGATCACCGGATCCGTGCCGGCTGGTGGCACCGTCACGGTGACGTATCAGGTGACGGTGCTGCCCGACGGTGAGCGGGGCGACAACAGCCTGGGGAACTTCCTCCTGGATCCGGGTGAGGATCCGCCGGAGGAGTGCGCGGACGACAACCCGGACTGCACGGTCAACCCGGTGCCCGAGCTCGTTGACAGCAAGTCGGTCGACCCGGAGTCCGGGACCGCCGTCGCGGCCGGTGACACTGTCACTTACACGCTCACGTTCGAGAACACCGGGCAGGCTCCCGCGACGGTGGACCGTGTCGACGACCTGACGGGTGTGCTGGACGATGCCTCGTTCGTCGATGGTTCACTGGTGGTCGATCCCGGCGATGCGGGCGTCGCTGCGGCGTTCGACGCCGACGCCTCGCAGATCGCGATCACCGGATCCGTGCCCGCGGGGGCGACCGTGACCGTCACGTATCAGGTCACCGTGCTGCCGGACGGCGAGCGGGGCGACAACAGCCTGGGCAACTTCCTGCTCGACCCGAGTCAGGACCCGCCGGACGAGTGCGCGGACGACAACCCGGACTGCACGGTTAACCCCGTGCCGGAGCTGGTGGACTCGAAGTCCGTCGACCCGGGGTCCGGCACGGTGGTGGCCGCCGGTGACACGGTCACCTACACGCTGACGTTCGAAAACACCGGGACGGCCCCGGCCACGGTGGACCGGGTCGACGACCTGTCGGGGGTGCTGGACGACGCGTCGTTCGTGGACGGGTCCCTGGCGGTCGATCCGGATGACGCAGGGGTCGATGCGGCGTTCGACGCGGACGCCTCGCAGATCGCGATCACCGGAACCGTGCCTGCTGGAGCCACCGTCACAGTCACGTACCAGGTGACGGTGCTGCCCGACGGCGATCGAGGTGACAACAGCCTGGGCAACTTCCTCCTGGACCCGGGTCAGGATCCGCCGGACGAGTGCACGGACGACAACCCGGACTGCACGATCAACCCCGTGCCGGAGCTCGTGGACTCGAAGTCCGTCGATCCGGAGTCCGGTACCGCGGTCGCGGCTGGCGACACCGTCACCTACACGCTGACGTTCCAGAACACGGGCGCAGCTCCCGCCTCGGTAGACCGGGTCGACGACCTGTCCGGGGTGCTGGACGACGCGGAGTTCGTGGCGGACTCGATCGTGGTGGACCCGGATGGCGCGCTTGACGCTGTGTTGGACGGCGACCAGCTGGCGATCACTGGCTCCGTGCCGGCCGGTGCCACCGTCACAGTCACGTACCAGATGACGGTGCTGCCGGACGGTGAGCGGGGCGACAACAGCCTGGGGAACTTTCTCCTCGATCCGGGTGAGGATCCGCCGGACGAGTGCGCGGACGACAACCCGGACTGCACGGTCAACCCTGTGCCCGAGCTCGTCGACAGCAAGTCGGTCGACCCGGATTCCGGCACAGCCGTCGCCGCCGGTGACACGGTCACCTACACCCTGACCTTCGAGAACACCGGCACCGCTCCGGCCACGGTGGACCGGGTGGACGACCTGTCGGGGGTGCTGGACGACGCGGAGTTCGTGACCGGGTCGATCGTGGTGGACCCGGAGGGCGGCCTGGAGGCAAACCGCGACGGTGACCAGCTGTCGATCATGGGGTCGGTCCCGGCGGGATCGACCGTCACGGTCACGTACCAGGTGACGGTGCTCCCGGACGGTGAGCGGGGCGACAACAGCCTGGGGAACTTCCTCCTGGATCCGGGTGAGGATCCGCCGGACGAGTGCGCGGACGACAACCCGGACTGCACGGTGAACCCGGTGCCGGAGCTGGTGGACTCGAAGTCCGTGGACCCGGAGTCGGGGACCGCCGTCGCGGCGGGGGACACGGTCACCTACATGCTGACTTTCGAGAACACGGGGACGGCGCCGGCCACTGTGGACCGGGTCGACGACCTCACGGGAGTGCTCGACGACGCCGAGCTCGTCGAGGGTTCGCTCGCCGTCGATCCCGATGACGCGGGGGTCGATGCGGCGTTCGACGCCGACGCCTCACAGATCGCCGTCAGCGGCTCTGTCCCGGCGGGTTCGACGGTCACGGTCACCTACGAGGTGACGGTGCTCCCTGATGGCGAGCGCGGGGACAACAGCCTGGCGAACTTCCTGCTCGATCCCGGTCAGGATCCGCCGGAGGAGTGCGCCCCTGATGACCCCGACTGCACGGTCAATCCCGTGCCGGAGCTGGTCGATGGCAAGTCGGTGGACCCGGAGTCCGGGACGGCGGTCAGCGCGGGGCAGAGCCTGACGTACACGCTGACGTTCGAGAACACGGGGACCGCGCCGGCGACGGTGGACCGGGTCGATGACCTGTCCGGGGTGCTGGACGACGCGGAGTTCGTCGCGGACTCGATCGTCGTCGATCCCGACGGTGGTCTGGACACGACCCTCGAGGGCGACCAGCTGGCCATCTCGGGTTCGGTGCCTGCCGGATCGACCGTCACGGTCACCTATCAGGTCACGGTCCTGCCCGATGGCGAGCGCGGCGACAACAGCCTGGGCAACTTCCTGCTGGATCCGGGTGAGGATCCGCCGGAGGAGTGCACCGACGACAACCCGGACTGCACGGTCAACCCCGTGCCTGAGTTGGTGGACTCGAAGTCCGTCGACCCCGAGTCGGGGACCACCGTCGCGGCCGGCGACACCGTCACCTACACCCTGACCTTCCAGAACACGGGCGCGGCGCCGGCCACGGTGGACCGGGTGGACGACCTGTCGGGCGTGCTGGACGACGCGGAGTTCGTGACCGGGTCGATCGTGGTGGACCCGGATGGCGGTCTCGACGCGACTCTCGAGGGTGACCAGCTGGCCGTCAGCGGCTCGGTGCCGGCCGGCGAGACCGTCACGGTGACCTACCAGGTCACCGTGCTGCCGGACGGGGAGCGGGGGGACAACAGCCTGGGGAACTTCCTGCTCGACCCGGGTGAGGACCCGCCGGACGAGTGCACCGACGACAACCCGGACTGCACGGTCAACCCGGTGCCTGAGCTGGTGGACTCGAAGTCCGTCGATCCCGAGTCAGGGACCGCGGTCGTGGCCGGGGACACGGTCACGTACACGCTGACCTTCGAGAACACGGGTGCGGCGCCCGCGACGGTGGACAGGGTCGATGACCTGTCCGGCGTGCTAGACGATGCGTCGTTCGTCGACGACAGCCTGGCGGTCGACCCCGACGACGCGGGAGTGGACGCGGCGTTCGACGCCGACGCCTCGCAGATCGCGATCACCGGATCCGTGCCCGCGGGGGCGACCGTGACCGTCACGTATCAGGTCACCGTGCTGCCGGACGGCGAGCGGGGGGACAACACGCTCGGCAACTTCCTGCTCGACCCGGGTCAGGACCCGCCGGACGAGTGCACGGACGACAACCCGGACTGCACGATCAACCCCGTGCCCGAGCTCGTCGACAGCAAGTCCGTCGACCCGGAGTCCGGCACCGCCGTGGCCGCCGGCGACACCGTCACCTACACGCTGACCTTCCAGAACACCGGGACGGCCCCGGCCACGGTGGACCGGGTCGACGACCTGTCGGGCGTGCTGGACGATACGGAGTTCGTGGCGGACTCGATCGTCGTCGACCCGGACGACACCGTCGCGGCCTCCTTCAACGCCGACCGGATCGTCATCGTGGGAGAGGTCCCGGCTGCCGCCACCGTCACGGTGACCTACCAGGTCACCGTGCTGCCGGACGGGGAGCGGGGCGACAACAGCCTGGGCAACTTCCTGCTCGACCCGGGCCAGGACCCGCCGGAGACGTGCACGGACGACAACCCCGACTGCACGGTCAACCCGGCACCGCCCGGTGACGAGGTCACGCCCCCGCCCGCGCCGGACGAGCAGCCGCCGGGGCCAGCGCCGGCCGAGCCCCAGGGGCCGTCGTTGCCGCGGACGGGCGCGGACCTCCTGCCGTTCGTGCTGCTCTCGCTCCTCCTCACCGGAGCGGGTCTGGTGATCTACCGGCGCACCAGGCCATCGGCTCGGGACGGTCGCAGCGGGCAGACGTCGTAGCGGACAGACGTCGCCGCCGGCGGAC
>NZ_JBHWYY010000040.1:0-34746 GCF_042728595.1 Isoptericola sp. NPDC060185
GTCCCGATCCCCGCGAGGTAGTGGACTGGACCACTACCTCGGCAGGATCGGGACCACCTCGGCGGGTCAGCCGCGGCGGCGGAAGGCGACGGGCTCCTCGAGGAACGGCTCCCAGGCGGCGCGCTCGTCCGCGGTCACGCGCCGCGGCTTCCCGCTCGCCGCGTCCACGACGACGATCGTCGTGACGGCCTTGACGTACGGGGCGGCGCCGGACGCCGGGGCCGTCCGCGGGAAGCCGGCGGGCGCCCCGTCGTGCACCTCGTAGCAGACCTCCAGGCTCGCCCCGCCGATGGTGCCGATCCACATCTCGACGCGGACCGGGGTGCGGGTGAAGCCCAGCGGCCGCAGGTACTCGATCTGCTGCCCGGCGACGAACGTGTGCGACGTCGCGTGGGGGCCGGTGTCGAGGATGGCCGTGGGCCACTCCTCGCCGTCCGCCGCATCCGCGTGGCGCCAGAACGCGGTGATGCGGGCATCCTCCAGGAGGCCGAACATCGCGACGTTGTTGACGTGCTGGTAGGCGTCGAGGTCGGACCAGCGCAGCGGGACGGGGACGTGCAGTCGGGTCATGGTTCGCATCGTCGCACGACGGCGGGCCCGCCCCGGAATCGTCCCGCCGTCAGCCCGCGGCGATCGCGGCGGCGGCGCGGCAGCGGGCGAGGGCGCCGAGCTCGTCGCCCACCGGGACCCGCACCAGACGGTCCGCGACGCCCGACACCGACTCGCGCAGGCGGCGGCGCACGCGCGCGGCCCGGCGCCCGGCGCCCACCGCCGCGACGCCGCGCGCGACCAGCGCGAGCAGCAGGCCCAGCAGGAGGCCGCCGATCGCGAGGAGCGTGGGCCACGGCATCTCGAGCACCCCGCCGCCCGAGCCGGTGAGGTCCACCGTGAGCACGGGCAGGATCAGCGGCGGCAGCCGGAAGTACTCGATCACCGCGGCCGCGGCGAGCCACAGCAGGCCCACGACGGCGGCCGCGAGGAGCAGCCACTGGGCGAAGCCCGCGACGGCCCACCACCTCGGCCGGCGCGAGGCCTCCAGCCGGGTGCCGACCACCGCCTGGTCGAGGTCGCCCGGCAGCCGGTCCGTCCCGTCCTGCGCCCGGGCGCGCGCCACGAGCACCCAGGCGTCGGGGGCCCCGTCGGTCACCTCGTCGACGTACCGGCGGACCGCGGACGCGGCGGCGGCGCGCACCGCGGGCCGGGCCGTCGGCAGCGAGCTGCGCACCAGGTCCGGCCGCTCGGGGGCGCCCCGCCCGGGTCCGCCGTTCTCGCGGCCGTCCTCCCCACCGCGCCGCAGGCCGAGGCGGCGCAGCGGGTCGCGCCGCAGGCGGGACACCCAGCGGGTCACGGGCCAGCCCGTCACGAGGTGCGCGTCGCGCCGGTTCGCGGCCGCGACCGCGTCCGCCACGGTGGGCACGCCCGCCGCGGCCTCGAGCGCGTCGACGAGCGTGCCCGCCGCCCGCTCCCCCGCGCGGGGCGCCGGGCCGGACCCGCAGGCGTCGACGATGGCCTGCGCGGCCGCCCGGGCGTCCGCCGCGAGCCGCGCGGTCGCGGCCTCCCGGCGCGCCGCGGCCTCGGCGAACAGGCCCTTGAGCTGGTCCATCCCCTGCCCCGTAGCGGCAGAGACGGCCAGCACGCGCGCCCCGTCGAGCCCGTCGGCGGCGACCAGGCGTCGCAGGTCGGCGAGCATGGCGTCCGTCTCCGCGGCGGTCAGCCGGTCGGTCTGGTTGAGCACGACCACGACCACCTCCGCACGGCCCGCCAGCGGCCGCAGGTAGCCCTCGTGCAGCGCCGCGTCGGCGTACTTCTGCGGGTCGACGACCCACACCAGCAGGTCCGCGCGCTCCACCAGCCGGTCCGCCCGCACCCGGTGCTCCACCACCACCGAGTCGTGGTCCGGCAGGTCCAGCAGCACGAGCCCCGTCGAGATCCCGGCGGGCGCACGCCGCCCGCGCAGGCGTCCCAGCCCCCGCCGGGCGGGGCGGGTGCCGTCCTCCTCGTCCTCGGGCAGCGCCATCTCCTGCCGGCGCCGCACCTCGAGCCAGTCGAGCAGCGGTCCGGCCCCGTCGCCCCACACCGCGGCGACGGGGTGGGACGTCGTCGGGCGCCGGACCCCGACCGCCGCGATCTCCTCGCCGGCGACGGCGTTGAGCACGCTGGACTTGCCCGAGCCCGTGGCGCCCGCGAGTGCCACGACCGTGTGCTCCGCCGACAGGCCGCCCCGCTCGCGGGCCCGCGTGACCACGGCGCGCGCCTCGTCGAGCAGCGCGCGGTCCAGCCGTCCGCTGGCCGAGGCCACGGCCGTCTCGAGGGCCGCCGTCCGGTCCGCCAGGTCGATCCGGCTCACGCGTCCCCCTCCTCGCGCCGGTCGCGGGCGCGCCAGCGCGACCACCAGCCCGCGTGGCGCGCGGGGCCGCCGGCCTCCGCGTCGCGGCCGCCGTCGTCGGCCGAGTCCACACGACCGGGCCCCTCGGGCGGGCGCAGCGTCCCCGCCCCGCGCAGCAGGCCGCCGCTCCAGGGGCGCGTGGAGCCCTCGTCCGGCACCGTGCGGGCCGCGCGCTCGGCGCGGGCCGCGGCCGCCACCCGGTGCGCGGCGTCCCGGACGCCTGCCGCGCCCGTCTCCTGGGTGCCGAGCGCGTCGAGCTGCGCGGTGTACCGCGCGGCCTGGCCCCGCAGCACCGTCTCGACGCGGGCCTGCAGCCGCTCCTTCGCCTGCGCGGCGAGGCGCCGCACCGCCTCGTCACCGAACACGGCCTCGAGCAGCTTCTGCGCGACGACGGCGGTGCCGCCCGCGATGCCGATCTCCGCGCCGGTGAGCCCCGCCGTGGAGGCGAAGACGATCACCATGAGGCTGACGCCGAGGGCGTTGACGCCGAACGACACCGCCCGCGCCGTGCCGCGCCGCGCCGCGCCCTGCTCGCGCACCAGCTCCAGCACGTCCTCCTGCCAGCCGCGGATCTGCTCGGCGACCTCGGTGCGCAGCGCCGCGGGCACCCGGGCCAGGTCGAGGCCGTCCAGCAGCGCGGCGCCCGCCGCGTCGCCGCGCCAGGCCGCGTACGTCCGCTCGGCGGCCTGCTCCGCGGCGTCGAGGATCACGGACTCCAGGCCGTGCGCGATGGCCTGCTCCACCTGCGGGCCCTCCTTGGGCCGGCCGCGGAAGAACCGCACCACGGCGTCGCGGGCCCGCCCGACGCCCGCCTCGACGGCGCGGAAGAACTCCCCGGTGCCGACGAAGTCCTGCCAGCGGGCCAGCACCTCGCCGCGCAGCAGCGCGCCGTCCGACGTCGCCGCCTCCACCTGGTCCAGCGCCTCCGCGTGGTAGCGGCGCGCGGCGTCGCGCAGCCGGGCGTCGGCCACCTCCTGCCCGTCCGCCGCCTCGGCGAGGGCGACCGCGCGGCGCACCAGGTCGTCGACGACCCCGTCCCGGGTGGCGGCGATGACGCGGGCCCGCGCCTCGGGGTCGCCGCCCAGCCCGGACAACCAGGTCGCGATCTCCGCGACGGCCGGCTCCGGCAGCAGGCCGTCGACGAGCGCGTCCGGCCCCTGCTCCGCCGCCTCGCCGAGGACGAAGACGCGCGCATCCTCGAGCCCGTGCTCGGCGACCATGCGGCGCAGGTCCTCGGCCACGACCTCCGCACCCGGGTCCACCCGGTCCAGGACGATCGCGACCTGCGCGCGGCGGCGGGCGGCCTGCCCCAGCAGGTCCCACGGCACGGCGTCGGCGTACCGGGCCGCCGTCGTGACGAAGAGCCACAGGTCGGCGGCGCCCATCAGCTGCGCGGCCAGCTCCCGGTTGGCGACCTCCACCGAGTCGACGTCGGGCGCGTCGAGCAGGGCCAGGCCCTGGGGCAGCGCGTCGCTCGCGACCAGCCGCAGCGCCGCGGCGCCCTCGACCGGCCGCTCGGCGTGCGCCGGGGTGCTCCCGCCGTCGCGGGCATCGCCGGACGACGTCACGCGCGCCAGGCCCGGCAGCACCCGGTCGGTGGTGAACCAGCGCGCGTCGAGCGGGTGGTGCACCAGCACGGGGGCACGGGTGGTCGGCCGGAGCACCCCCGGTGCGGAGACCGGCTCGCCCAGCAGGGAGTTGACCAGCGTCGACTTCCCCGCACCGGTGGACCCGCCGACCACGACCAGCAGCGGCGCCCGCTCGGCGCGCAGGCGCGGCAGCAGGTAGTCGTCGAGCTGGTCGAGGGCCCGGCGCCGGTCCGTGCGCGCCGCAGCGACGCCCGGGGTCTCCAGCGGCAGCCGCACGCCACCCAGGCGCGCGCGCAGCACCTCCAGCGCGTCCACGAGCTCCCGGGCGGTCGCCTCGTCCCGCGGTGCAGGGGGCGTCGGGTCCGGGTCGGTCATGAGCCCAGTGTGCCCACCGCCGACGATCCGTGCAGGGTTGACCTGTGACGATGCGCACACGACGGCGCCCCGGGCGCCGATCGGTGGTCCCATGGGAGGGCACGACGGCGTGCCGCGCACGCCGGGACCGCACCACCCACGGCCGTCCTTGGAGGCGTCAGGTGTCCAGCACGTTCCGCATCCCCCGCAAGGAGCTCTCGGGCCTCTACGGCCGCGCGATCGCGTGGTACGCGAGGCGGACCTTCGGACAGGTCCCCGACAGCGCGTACGTCCTCGCCCATCATCGGCCGGCGATGCGGGCGATGTTCGGGCTGGAGATGAAGGTCGCCCGCTGGAAGGCGCTCGACCCGACCCTCAAGACCCTCGCGGAGATGGCCACGGCCGCCGCGGTGGGCTGCAGCTGGTGCCTCGACTTCGGCTACTTCCTGTCGCGCGAGGACGGGCTCGACCCGCGCAAGGTGAGCCAGGTGCCGCGGTGGCGTGACGCCGACGTGTACACCGAGCTGGAGCGCGACGTCATGGCCTACGCCGAGGCGGTGACCGCCACCCCGCCGACCGTCACCGACGAGATGGTCGCCGCCCTGCTCGCGCGCCTGGGGGCGCCGGCGTTGGTCGAGCTCACCGAGATGGTCGCGGTGGAGAACATGCGGTCGCGCTCGTTCTCCGCCGCGGGGGTGCGCAGCCAGGGGTACTCGGACGTCTGCGAGCTGCCGCTCGCGTCCTCCTGACGCCCCGCCGTCTCAGGCCAGACGACGGCGCAGCCACGCGACGCACACCTCACCCTGGGCGCGCTGGAACGCGCGCAGGTGCGGGATGCCGGGGACCGGCGGCTGCAGCGACGAGTGCACGAAGTACCCCGTGAGCGCCACGAGGTAGGCCGTGACGGCGCCCTCCGCGGTCCCCGCGGGCAGCGGGCGGAGGGCGAGCGCCTCCTCCGGGGTCGGCCCGCCCTCGAGCCGGATGGCGGGCAGCATCCCCACCAGGTCGCAGAACGCCGCGCCGCGGGCGGCGTTCGGCCAGTCGACCGCGAGCGCGCGGGTGCCCGCGGCGCCACCGGGGCGATCGACGAGCGGCGCGTCGACGAGGAGCGCGTTGTCTCCGCGCAGGTCGCCGTGCACCAGCGCGTCGCCCGCCACCGCGGCCCGCGCACCCTGCTCGAGGTCGGCGAGCCGGTCCAGGTGCGCCGCGAGCCACGGGTCGTACGACGCGAGCCCCCGCGGCAGCTCCGCGGCGAGGCGCTGCGTCCGGTCCGCCGGCAGCTCGGTCTCGAAGTCCGGCAGCAGACCCGCGGCCACCCGGTGCTCGGCCAGGCGGCCCGCGAGGTCGAGGACGGCGCGCAGGTCGTCGTCGACCCAGGGCATGCGCGGCGCGCGCGACGCCAGTGTCTCGAACCCGAGGGCCACCCAGTCGTCCCCGCCGTCGCCCGCGACGTCCGCCGACCACAGGAACCGGGGCGTGGGCACGCCGTCCGGCAGCAGCGCGGCGCGCCGCGCCTCCTCCCGGTACAGGCCGACCGTGAAGGGGTGCTCGGCGCCGACCGCCTTGACGAACACGGCACCCTCCGCGGTGCGGAGGGTGGACGCCAGGCCCTGGGAGTAGCCGCCGTCGTGGCTCGTCCAGCCCGTGACCGGTGCCCCCAGCCGCGCCTCGATCCCCGCGCGTACCGCGGCGGGCAGGTCGGGCCAGGTGGGGCGGCTGCGGGAGGTCGTCGCGGTCATCGCAGGAGTATCCCCGCCGCCGGTCCGGCGACCCAAGCCCTTTCCCGCGCCCCGGACGCACGACGCCCCCGGCACCGCGCGGGGGCCGGGGGCGTCGAGAGGCGCAGCGGGCGCGGGTCAGTCGCGCGTGAGCTTGCGGTACGTCACGCGGTGCGGGCGCGCGGCGTCGGCGCCCAGGCGCTCGACCTTGTTCTCCTCGTACGAGGCGAAGTTGCCCTCGAACCAGTACCAGTTCGCCGGGTCCTCCTCCGTGCCCTCGTACGCGAGGATGTGCGTCGCGACCCGGTCGAGGAACCACCGGTCGTGGGAGACCACGACGGCACAGCCGGGGAACTCGAGCAGGGCGTTCTCCAGCGAGCCGAGCGTCTCGACGTCGAGGTCGTTGGTGGGCTCGTCCAGGAGCAGCAGGTTGCCGCCCTGCTTGAGCGTCAGGGCGAGGTTGAGGCGGTTGCGCTCGCCGCCGGACAGCACGCCCGCGGGCTTCTGCTGGTCCGGGCCCTTGAAGCCGAACGACGCGACGTAGGCGCGGGACGGGATCTCGACGTTGCCGACCTTGATGAAGTCGAGCCCGTCGGACACGACCTCCCACAGCGTCTTCTTCGGGTCGATGCCGCCGCGCGACTGGTCGACGTACGAGATCTTGACCGTCTCGCCGACCTTGAGGTCGCCGCCGTCGAGCGGCTCCAGGCCCACGATGGTCTTGAACAGCGTGGTCTTGCCGACGCCGTTGGGGCCGATGACGCCGACGATGCCGTTGCGCGGCAGCGTGAAGCTGAGGCCGTCGATGAGCTGGCGCCCGTCGAAGCCCTTCTGCAGGTTCTTCGCCTCGAGGACCACGCTGCCCAGGCGCGGGCCCGCGGGGATCTGGATCTCCTCGAAGTCGAGCTTGCGGGTCCGCTCGGCCTCCGCCGCCATCTCCTCGTAGCGGGCCAGGCGCGCCTTCGACTTCGTCTGGCGGCCCTTCGCGTTGGAGCGCACCCAGTCGAGCTCGTCCTTGAGGCGCTTGGCGAGCTTGGCGTCCTTCTTGCCCTGCACCTCGAGGCGGGCCTGCTTCTTCTCCAGGTAGGTGGAGTAGTTGCCCTCGTACGGGTAGAGGCGGCCGCGGTCGACCTCGCAGATCCACTCCGCGACGTGGTCGAGGAAGTAGCGGTCGTGGGTGACGGCGAGGACGGCACCCGGGTAGGTGGCCAGGTGCTGCTCGAGCCACAGCACCGACTCGGCGTCGAGGTGGTTGGTGGGCTCGTCGAGCAGCAGCAGGTCGGGCTTCTCCAGCAGCAGCTTGCACAGCGCGACGCGGCGGCGCTCACCACCCGACAGGACCTTGACGTCGGCGTCCGGCGGCGGGCAGCGCAGGGCGTCCATCGCCTGCTCGAGCTGGGAGTCGAGGTCCCACGCGTCGGCGGCGTCGATCTCCTCCTGCAGCGTGCCCATCTCCGCGAGCAGCGTGTCGAAGTCGGCGTCGGGCTCCGCCATGAGGGCGGAGATCTCGTTGAAACGGTCGATCTTGGCCTTGAGCGGGCCGACCGCCTCCTCGACGTTGCCGAGCACCGTCTTGTCCTCGTTGAGCGGCGGCTCCTGCATGAGGATGCCGACCGTGTACCCCGGGGAGAGGCGCGCCTCGCCGTTCGACGGCTGCTCGAGGCCCGCCATGATCTTGAGGATCGTCGACTTCCCGGCGCCGTTGGGGCCGACGACGCCGATCTTGGCGCCGGGCAGGAAGTTCAGCGAGACGTTGTCGAGGATGACCTTGTCGCCGTGCGCCTTGCGCGCCTTGTACATGGAGTAGATGAACTCAGCCACTGGCTCTGCTTCCACCGTTCGATCGCGCGGCGGACCCGAGGCGTCGGGTCCGAGAGGTTCGAGGCTCCAGCGGGCACGCTGGAGGACCGGCATGGCGGCCGGTCCACCAGCCTACGCGACGGGCGCGCTCACACGCCGACCGGGATCCGATCCTCCTCGAGCTCCGGCTCCGGTCCCGGCTCGCTCCCCCTCCTGGTCCCGCTCGCGGTCCCCCTCGTCGTCCCGCCCGGGGCCCGTGGTCGCGGGGTCCTCCGCGGCGCGGTCGACGACGCGCGTGAACCGGGCCAGCCCGCGCGTGACGTCCGGGCCGACGGCCTGCGCGTCGATGACGAGCTGCCAGCGCTCCTTGCCGTCCTTGTCGGTCCACTCCTCGGTGGAGAGCCGGCCGGTGACCACCACCGGGTCGCCCTGACCGAGCGACTCGGCGACGTTCCGCGCCCCGGTCCGGAACGACTTCACGGTGAACCACAGCGTCTGGCCGTCGGACCAGTCCCCGCTGCGGGCGTCCCGCACGCGGCGGGTGCTCGCGACCCGGAACGTGGTCCACTCCACGCCGTTCGGCGACCGGTGGAGCGTCGGCTTCGTCCCGACGAACCCGTTGACCGTGATGCTGACCTCGTTCATGCGCTCCTCCTGGGCTCGGCGCCGACGGTCGCCGGCGGTGCGCCCAGGATCAGTCGCGCGGTGCCCGGTGCGCGCCCCTCGGGGCGGCATCTGTGGACGACGCCGCCAGCTCGCCGCCTGTGGGCAGCCTCAGAGACCCGGTGAGCGGCCGCGACGTCGGAAGCTCGGTCGCCGCCTGGGCGAGCTCCCGCACCCGGCGGTGCTCGACGAGCAGCTTCTGCGTGGGCTCCCCGAGCCCCTCGGACAGCACCCGCTCGAGCGCGGCGCGGCCGGCCGAGGCCACCGCCTGCTCCCGCTTGCGCGCGAGGGCGCGCCGCGCACCCGTCGCCGCGAACGCCACCGCGACGGCGGCGACCGCCAGCACCGCCGCGCCCCCGAGGAGCACGCCGCCCCAGGGGTCGCCGAGGTCCAGCACGCCGGTGAGGGCGAGCACCGCGACGACGGCCGCCACCACGGCCACCCCGCCGAGCACCCACGACGTGCGGCGCAGGGTGCGCGCCGACGACGGGCCGCGGGTGTCGAGCACGACGCCCCGCAGCGCCCCCGCCACCGAGGTGCGCAGCTGGTCCGCCCCCGCGACCGAGGCCGCCAGCGACCGCTGCCAGCCGGGGCGCAGCGAGGCACCCGCGCGGGTGAGCCAGCGGGCCCGCGACAGCGCCACCGCGTCGCGGTCCGGCGGCGGCACCTCGGGGCGGCCGTACCCGTTGCGCACGGCGTTGCCGACCTGGGTCGCCACCGCGTCCAGGCCCGTGGCGGCGACGAGAGCGTCGAGCTCGCGCTCGACCGCCGGGCCCATCTGCCACGGCACCTCGGCCGGCGTCTGCGCCAGCAGGAGGCGGGCCGCCGCGTCGAGCTCGGCGGCCGCGCGCCCGGCCGCCACCGACCGTCGCGCGCAGGCCTCCTCCAGGAGCCTCCGCACCTGGTCGATGCCCTCGCCCGTCTTCGCGGAGACCCCTTGCACGTACACGCCGCGCAGCCCGTCGTCCTCGAGCAGGCGCGCCAGGTCCGCCTGGAGGTTCTCGCGCTGCGCGTCGGGCACGGTGTCGACCTGGTTGAGCAGCACGACCATCGAGGACTCCGAGCCCACGGCCTCGCGCAGGTAGCCGGAGTGCAGCGCGTCGTCGGCGTACTTCTGCGGGTCCACGACCCACACCAGCAGGTCGACCAGCGGCAGCACGCGGTCCACGACCTCGCGGTGCGCCGGCTCGACCGAGTCGTGGTCGGGCAGGTCGAGCAGCACCAGCCCGGCCAGCTTCTCCTCGTCCTCGCCGTCGAGCTCGCCGCCCTGCGTGATCCGCCGCTCGCGGTCCACGCCGACCCAGTCGAGCAGCGCCTCGGCGTCGTCCGACCACGAGCAGGCCGTGACGCGGGCCGTCGTCGGGCGCTTCACGCCGACGTCGGCGAAGCTCAGCCGCGACACCTTGTTGAACAGGCTCGACTTGCCCGACCCGGTGCCCCCGGCGAACGCCACCACCGTGTGGTCCACGCCGAGCGCGAGCCGCTCGCGCACCCCCTCGACCGCGGCGGTGACGCGCTTCGACGTCGCGTCGTCCAGGCGGGGGCCGGCGATCGTCAACGCCTCGGCGAGGTCCTCGGTGCGCGCACGCAGGGTCGCGTCGTGGGTCGGGCCCTCGGTCATGTCAGCCTCCTGAGCTCGGCGAGTCGCACGCGCAGCCCCGCGGCCGCGTCGTCGGCGGGTTCGGACGGCGCGAGGTCGTCCAGGACGGCCTGCACCTCGGCGTCGACGACGGCGGCCGCGCGGTCGCCGAGGTCCTCGCGCAGGGCCACGACCGGGTCGTTCGCCGCGTCCCCGAGGACGCGGTCCAGGAGGCGGGCCGCGTCGTCGCTGCCGGCGGCCGACGCCAGGAGCAGCGTCGCCACGCCCCGCGCGCCGAACGCCTTCACGGCGGCCTCCACGCGGGGAGACGGGGCCCCGCCCGCGAGGTCCGCGACGGCGGCGTCCGCGCTCTCGGCCCAGGCCGCGACCCGGCCGGGCACGTCCGCCTCGCGGGCCGCCGCGCGGACCGCCCCGTCCGGCGCCACGGCCTCGCCGCCGGCGGGCGCGCCCGGCCCGGCGAGCACCGCCCGCAGCCGCTCCTCCACGCGCGAGCCGGAGGCGGCAAGGGTGCGCGCGGCGGCGTCCACGACGTCGGACCGCAGGCCGTCGAGAGCGACCTCGCGCGCACGGCCGGCGCGGCGCGTGCTGCGGGCCCGGTCGCCGCGCACCTTGACCCGGTCCACGCCCGCGGTGCCGGACAGCTCGCGCCACCGCGCCTCGACGGACGCCCCCGCCACCACCCCCGCGGCGACGGCGTCGCGCGCCAGCCGCTCCGCGGCGGGGATCTCCTCGCTGACGCGGCGGCGCAGCACGTGCGCGGCCTCCTGCTGGGCGTCGAGCGCGTCCGCGAGCGACGTCACCCAGCCGGGCAGGGCACCCAGCGCGCCTTTGAGGGTCCGCACGACCACCGCCCGCGAACGGTCCGGGCCCGCGAGCATGCTCAGCCAGCGCCGCACGGGCTGCACGACCGCGGGGTCGAGCAGGCCCTCGTGCGGGCCGACGTCCGGGATCACGAACAGCGGCACGTCGGTCATCCCGTGCTCGCGCAGGCGCTGCAGGAGGTCGCCGCGCACCGTGGTGAGCGTCTCCTTCGGCACCCGGTTGAGCACCATCGCCACGGACGCGCCGCGCTCGGTCGCGCGGCCCAGCGCCTGCCAGGGCAGCGCGTCGCCGTAGCGGGCGGCGGTCGTGACGAAGAGCCACAGGTCGGCCGCCTCGAGCAGCTGCTGCGCCGTGGACCGGTTCGCCTGGACGAAGGAGTCGAGGTCCGGGGCGTCGAGCAGGGCGGTGCCGCGCGGCACGCCCTCGTGCTGCACGACGCGCGACAGCTCCGTCACCGGCCCGGACGACATGACGTCGGCGTCCAGGGGGTGGTGGGCGAGCACGGGCTCCCGCGTCGTGGGGCGCAGCACGCCGGCCTCGGAGACGGCCTCGCCGAGCAGCGAGTTGTACAGGGTGGACTTGCCCGCCCCGGTGGACCCCGCCACCACGACGACCGCCGGGGACGACAGCTCCTTCAGCCGCGGCAGCAGGTGCTCGTCGAGCTGCGCCAGCAGCCGGTCGCGGGAGGCCGCGGCCTCCTCGGCGCCGTCGATCGGCAGGGGCAGCTCCACGGCCGCGACGTCGCGGCGCAGGTCGCGGGCGACGTCGTGGACGGTGACGCCGATCTCCTCGCTCGCCCCCGCGTCTTTCCTGCTCGCGGCGCGGCGCGAGGCACGGGTTTCCAGGGAAGGAGTCACGGGCACATCCTTCCCGCTGGGGCCGGTCGTGCCAAACGCGCGCGCCGCCGCGAGGTTGATCCCCGCGCGGCGCGCGCCCGATCCGTCCCCCGGCCGTCAGCGCCGACGGAGGCTCTCGTAGATGCGCTCGAACCCCTCCGCCCCGTGCCCCGCGTCCACCTGGCGACGGCGGAGCTCCTCCACCATCGCGATCGGTGCCGGGTCCACGCCCTGCTCCTCGCTGGCCCGCACCAGGTGTCCCAGGTCCGACCAGTCGAGGCTCTGGACCGGGGCCGTGTAGTCGCCGCGGTCGACGACCTCGGCGTCCAGGGCGAACGCCGCGGTCATCGCGGCGAGGAACGGGCCCGCGCGGCGCGCGAAGGTCCGCGCGTCCACGCCGTCGACGCCGACCATCGCAGCGCCGTGCAGGAAGCCCGCGAACATCGTGTACATCCCCGAAAGCATCGCCAGGTCCAGCAGCGACGCCCGCCCGGGGTCGGTGCTCTCGAACGTGCTCGTCGCCCATGTGTCGAGGACGCGGCGCGACCGGTCGAACACGTCCTCGTCCCCGCTGTAGAGGACCTCCGCACCGGGCGCACCGATCATCAGAGGGGTCGCCATGATCGCGCCGTCGAGGTACCGGACGCCCCGCGCCGCCGCCCAGGCCGCGACCTCCCGCGCCTCCTGCGGGGTGGTCGTGGTGAGGTTGACGAGGTCGCGGCCGCGCAGCTCCTCGGCGAGCGGGTCGAGCGTGGCGTGCACCGACGCGTGGTCGTAGAGGCAGACGACGACCGTCGGCGCGGCGAGGACCGCGTCCCTGGAGCTCCCCGCCCGGCGCGCACCGCGGTCCACGAGCCCCGCGCCGCGGCCGGGCGACCGGTTCCAGACGATGACGTCGTGACCGGCGTCGAGCAGCGCACCGGCCAGCGCGCGCCCCATGTGGCCGAGGCCGAGCACCGCGACCGTCTCCGCCCCGCGGCTCACCGCGGGTCCCGGATGCCGTCGAGGATGCGCGTCCAGCCGTCGGCCCCGTGGCCGTCGTCGATCGTGCGGCGGTAGTGGGCCTGGACCGCGCGCGGCAGCTCGAGGTCGATCCCCGCCGCCTCGCTGGCCGCGACCACGTGGTCGGCGGTGGCGCCCATCATCGTCGTGGAGCTGAGGGCGCCGGGGTGCTGCCCGGCGTCGATGCGCGACCCCGCGTCCTCGCCCTCCCCCGCCGCGAGCATCGCGGGGATGCCGGTCAGGGTGGCCAGCGCCTCGGGGAGGAACTCGCGCGCCGTGACGCCGGCGGTGCCGACCAGCGCGGTGGCGTGCATCAGGGCGGACAGCGCGGTGAGGAAGACGTCGAGCTGCGCCTGGTACATCAGCTGCGCCAGCCCGGGGTCGGCACCCACGTACCGGGGCTCGCCGATGCGCCCGAGGACGTCGTGATGGCGGTCGAGCAGCTCCCGCGGCCCGCTGTAGTACACGGAGGCAGCCTCCGTGCCGACGGCCGGCGCCGGGTTCATCACGCCGCCGGTGAGGAAGCCGGCACCGTGCGCGGACGCCCAGGCCGCGGCCTCACGGGTGCGCTCCGGCGTGTCCGAGCTGAGGTTGACGAGGGTGCGGCCGGCGAGCTCGTCGGTCGCGCCCGCGAGGATCTCGTCCATGGCGGCGTAGTCGGTGAGGCTGAGGACGACGAGTTCGGCGGCCGCGAGCGCGGCCCGAGGAGTCGGGACGAGGACGGCGCCGGCGCGCACCACGCCGTCGGCGCGGGCGGGCGTGCGGTTCCAGACGGTCACGGGGTGGCCGGCCGCGAGCAGGCTGCGGACCATCGCCTGCCCCATCGGGCCGAGGCCGATCACCGTGACCGGCGCCGGGCCGGCCGGCGCGAGGTGCTGCGTCATACGTCTCTCCTCCAGGTGGGGGTTGTCCTTCGGACCGGACACCTCCATGCTCAGGGGGTACAACGAGACCGTGAAGTACGCACTAAGAACTGCGGTACTTGCCAAAAAGTAAGTGCCCGAGCCCCGGGGAGCACCATGACCGCCAGCACGCGGAGCGGGCCCTACGTCTGCGGCATCGACGCCGCACTTGACGTGGTCAGCGGCAAGTGGAAGGGCCTCATCCTCTGGGAGCTCGACGCGCACGGGGTGCGGCGGTTCGCCGAGCTGCGGCGCGGGCTGCCCGGCGTGAGCGAGAAGATGCTCACGCAGCACCTGCGCGAGATGGAGGCCGACGAACTCGTCGTCCGCACCGTGTACGCCGAGGTGCCCCCGCGGGTCGAGTACGCCCTCACCGAGCACGGGCGGGCGCTCAACGAGGCCCTCGCGCCCCTCGGCCGATGGGGCTCCGACCGCGTCCGGCGCGAGAGTCGCGAGCTGGTCGAGCACCCCGACGCGGCGGCCATGCCCCGGCCCTGACGGACGTGTGCGGTCGCCCGCCGTGCCGCCCTGACGTCAAGGACGTCGAGCGAGGTCCCCGAGGCTCCGGAACGTCGCAGCATCGAGGACACCGCTCGTCTGCCCGTTGCGGCTCGGCGCGACCCGAAGGGTCACTGACGCCCGATGGTCGTCCGGGCGGATGTAGTAGCACTCGTCCGTGTCCGGACAGTAGATGCACACGACGTCGACCGCGCTCTTGTCGGTCGGCACGGCATGGGTGCCCTGACGGTCGTTCCACACCGACCTGAAGTGGACCGTGATGGCTCCTGAACGGGCCGCCCGGTACTTGACCTGCAGCCGGTGGAATGCACCGTCCGCATACGCCACGAGATCGAACGGAGCGTGCTCCGTCGCAGGGAAGAGGACCACGAACCCCTGTCCCACGATGTCGGCGTGCGCCTTGGCCACGCCCAGGTCGCCCTTGTCCTTGGTGTGGTGCGGTGCCATCGGCCAAGACTAGTGGATGGGTCTTCCGTCGTTCGACCCGACGTTACCTTGTCGAACCTGGTCAGGGCCGACACGCCCTGGGCTAAACTCGGCTCGCTTGCCTCCGTAGCTCAGCTGGACAGAGCGGGTCACTTCTAATGACCGGGTCGCGGGTTCGAATCCTGCCGGGGGCACCGATCTGCAACCGCGGCAGGTGGCCGACACCGACGTCGCGCCACCCTGCCGACGTGGTGACCTGGGAAAAAGCCGTGCGCCCGGCGAGTGCTTCCCGGCAGACTCCTTCATGCACCGCGGTGACGCGCGGCCGGTCGGATTACCGGTCGCGGGGGTGGTCCCTGGCCCGGACCGACGACCCACGTCACGAAGGACACCATCACCATGTATTCCACGGACAGCCTGCTTCTCGTGCAGGCGATCCAGCGCGAGCGTCTCGACGACGCCGAGCGCCGACGCACCGTCCACCGACTGCACCAGCAGCAGAAGCTGCGCACGCAGCCGCACGCCCGCAAGCAGCGCACCAGCATCGCCCGGTGGCTGTTCGACTGGCTGACCGCATGACACCCGACGCGCGACCGTCGCCACGCCGCAGGCGCGCCGACGCCGCGACCACGAGGGCCCCGAGGCCCGGACCGTTCCTTCCGAACCGTCCGGAGCACCGGGGCCCTCGCCGTGTTCCCCGACCTCCCACCGGCCCACGGACCGTAGGCTGACCCTCGTGAGCCCCGCGAACCCGAACGAACGCATCGTCTGGATCGACTGCGAGATGACGGGCCTGGACCTGCGCGCCGACGCGCTCGTCGAGGTCGCCGCCGTGGTCACCGACTCCGAGCTGAACGTGCTCGGCGAGGGGGTCGACGTCGTCGTCGCGCCGCCCGCGGCCGCGCTCGAGCAGATGAACGACTTCGTGCGCGACATGCACACGACCTCGGGCCTCCTCGAGGAGCTGCCCGCCGGCACGACGCTCGCCGAGGCCGAGCAGGCCGTGCTCGACTACGTCCGCGAGTGGGTGCCGGACCCGGGCAAGGCCCCCCTGGCGGGGAACTCCGTGGGCACGGACAAGATGTTCCTCGACCGGGACATGCCCGAGCTCGTGGGGCACCTGCACTACCGGATCGTCGACGTGTCGTCGATCAAGGAGCTCGCCCGCCGCTGGTACCCGCGCGTCTACTTCGCCTCCCCCAAGAAGGAGGGCGGCCACCGTGCCCTCGCGGACATCCTCGAGAGCATCGACGAGCTGCGCTACTACCGCGAGGCCCTGCTCGTGCCCCAGCCCGGGCCGGACACGAAGACGGCGCGGGCCGTCGCCGAGCGGATCAAGGAGACGTCGGTCACCCGACGGACCGCGAAGTCCTGACCAGCCCCGCGGAGCGGGTATAGTTCTGGTCGGCCGGTCGCTCGCGTCCGGTCATGGTGGCTATAGCTCAGTCGGTAGAGCGCCTGGTTGTGGTCCAGGAGGTCGCCGGTTCAAGCCCGGTTAGCCACCCTGAGAAGCGCCCTGGAGACAGGGCGCTTTTTCTTTTGCCCAGCAACGCCCCTCTGCATCCGGTATACCATCGAGCCGGCCGTCGAACACGGTCCCCGCGACCGCCCTCGAGCAGAAGGAGGCCATCCCGTCGTGGCTCAGCAGGCCGCCCCCGCCCGCACGTCCGGCCCCGCCGCCGCGTTCTCCTCCCTGCGCGGCAACCGCCCCTTCCAGCTCCTGTGGGCATCGAACCTGTTCTTCTTCGGCGGGGTGTGGACGCAGACCCTCGTGCTCGGGTGGCTCGCTTTCGAGCTCACCCACTCCGAGCTGCTCGTCGCCGTCTACACCGCGGCGCGCCTGGCCCCGATGCTCCTCGGTCCCGTCGCGGGCGCCCTCGCCGACCGCTACGACCGCGTCCGGCTGCTGCTCGTCGCCTGCGTCTGGGCCGCCGGCGCCGTCGCCGTGGTCGCCGCGCTGGCGACCGCCGGCCTGCTCCCCTACTGGGCCCTCGTCATGGGCGGGTTCGCGATCGGCATCGGGCAGTCGCCCTCCCAGCCCGCCCGGATGTCGCTCGTGCTCGACCTCGTGGGCCGGGAGAACCTCTCGAACGCCAACGCGCTCAACTCCATGGCGATGAACATGACCCAGGTGATCGGCCCCGCGCTCGGCGGCGCCATGATCGCCGCGATCGGTGCCCCCGCCGCGCTCTGGGTCTCGACCGCCTGGTACGTCGCGTCGCTCCTGCTCCTGCTGCCGCTGCGCCGGCTCCGTACCCGCACCGGGCCGGGCGGGCACGCGTCGACGTCGGTGCTGCGCATGGTCACCAGCGGCTTCCGCGCCATCGCCGGCCACCGGCTGGCCGTCGCCGTCCTGCTGGTCACCCTGGCGGCCAACGTCTTCCTGTGGCCCGTCTACCAGTCGTTCATGCCCGTCTTCGCCTCGGAGTCGTTCGGGCTCGACGCCGCCGGCCTCGGCGCGCTGCTCACCTGCGCGGGCGTGGGCGGGCTCATCGGCTCGCTCGTCATCGCCGCGCTCGGCGACTTCCGCTTCAAGGGCGCCCTCTTCGTGGTCGGCACCACCGTGTGGGGCCTGGCCTGGGTGGCGTTCTCGCTCGTCACCGAGCCCACGACGGCGTTCGCGCTGATGGTCGTCATCGGCCTGGCCAGCGCCGCCTTCGGCGTGCTGCAGACCACCCTGCTGCTCATGACCACCGAGCCCGCCGTGCACGGCCGGGCCCTGGGCCTGCAGGAGCTCGCGATCGGCGTCATGCCCGCCGCCACCCTGGTCATCGGCACCGTCGCCGAGCGCGTCGGCGTGCAGCACACCGCGCTGGGCGCCGCGATCGCGCTCGTCGTCACCCTCGGGATCCTCATGATCGCCGTGCCCGACCTGCTGCGCCTGGGCCGGGCCGACGACGGCGCCCCCGCCGCCGAGGAGGCGGCATGACGCCCCGCCCGGGCCGTGGCCTCCCCTCGGCCCTGACGGCCCTCGCCGTCGGGGCCCTCGCCGCGTCCCTCGCCGCGTGCGCGGCACCCGACTCCACCGCCCCGCAGGAGGCCTCCGTGTCCCGTCCGTCGTCCAGTCCCTCGACCCCCGCACGGCCTGGCTCCACGGACGCCGAGCTCCTGCGCGCCGTCGAGCGGGACGACGTCGAGGCCGTGGCAGCCGCGCTGCGCGACGGCGCGGACCCCGACGCCCGCGACGGCGCGGACCGCCCCGCCGTCGTGACCGCCACGCGCCAGGGCGCGCTCGACGTCGTGCGCGAGCTGCTGGAGGCCGGCGCCGACCCGGACGCGAAGGACGCGATGTCCGACTCCGCGTTCCTGTACGCGGGAGCGGAGGGCCTCGACGACATCCTCGCGCTGACGATCGCGCACGGCGCCGACGTCACCAGCACCAACCGGTACGGCGGCACCGCGCTCATCCCCGCGAGCGAGCACGGGCACGTCTCGACGGTGGGCCTCCTGCTCGACGCCGGCGTGCCCGTCGACCACGTCAACAACCTCGGGTGGACGGCGCTGCACGAGGCGATCGTGCTCGGCGACGGGTCCGCCGACCAGGTCGCCGTCGTGCGGCTGCTGCTCGACGCGGGTGCCGACCCCATGATCCGCGACGGGCAGGGCGTGCTCCCCCGCGACCTCGCCGCCGACCGCGGCTACGACGCGATCGTCGCGGAGATCGACCGGGAGCGCTGAGTCAGGCCCGCGCGACGATCGCCGCAGCGAAGGCGTCCAGGGTCGCGGCCGTACCCGAGTGCTGCATCCACAGCGACGGCTCGGTGAGCTCGAGCTCGATGACCATGGGCGTGCCGTCGTCGCCGGTCACGAGGTCCACGCGGGCGTAGAGGAACGGGCGCTCGCCGCCGACCTGCTCGCGCGCCACGGAGAGGGCCTTCTCGGCCACGTCCACCTGGTCGGGGGTCGCGGTGGCGGGCTCCATCCGCTCGGCCGCATAGAGCGCCTCGCTCGCCTCCGCAGGCCCGGTCAGGAGCGCGTGCTTGCGCACGGCGTGCCGCAGCTCGCCGTCGACGAAGACGAGGCCCGTCTCCCCCGCGGTGTCGACCGACGTCACGTAGGGCTGGATCATCACGGCACGGCCGGCGTCGAGCAGGTCGGTCGCGTGGGTGATCGCGAGCGCCCGCGACTGCGCGGAGACCGGCTGGTAGCGGCCCGCGTCCTGCGCGCCCGCGCTCACCACGGGCTTGACCACGAAGTCGCCGAAGGCGGGCATGCGCGTGTGCACGGCGCGCTTGGACAGGTGCCGGTCGGGGTCGAGCCAGATCGTCGGGATGACGGGCACGCCCGCCTCCTCGAGGGTGCGCAGGTAGCCTTTGTCGGTGTTCCAGCGCAGCACGTCGGCCGGGTTCTCCAGGCGCGGCACGCGCTGCGCCCACGCGAGGAACTCGTCGCGGCGGGGCGAGTAGTCCCAGGTGGAGCGGACGACGACGAGGTCGTAGACCGACCAGTCGACCTCCGGGTCGTCCCACACGACGGCCTCGGCCACGACGCCGAGCTCGGGGAGCGCGTCGAGGAGCGGCCGGTCGTCGCTGTCGAGCCGGGGCAGGGCGGAGCAGGTGGCGAGGCCGATGCGCTTCGTGGTCACGCGGCGAGCCTAGTTCTCCGGCCCGCCCAGGTGCGCGCCGCTCGCCTCGGGCGCGTCGGGCGCCGCGGCGTCGGCCGCGCGCCGCAGCCCCCCGAGGATCCCGGCGGCGGTCAGCGAGCCGACGACGGCCCCGCCGTCGGCGGTCACCGGGACCCGCCCCTGGGACGACGTCGGCAGGGCCGCCACCGCCTCGAACGCGTCGGCGAGGCTCGCGCCGAGCGGGACCGGCGTCGGCGCGGGCTGCACGACGAGCGACGCGTCCTCCAGGTCCTCGCGCCGCACCTCGGCGAGCGCCAGCATCCGCTGGTGCGCCCCCGCGCCGACGAAGTCCCGCACGCGGTCCGTGGCGGGGTGCGCGAGGACGGTCAACGGCGAGGCGACCTGCTCGAGGTGGCCGCCCTGGGACAGCACCGCGACCCGGTCGCCGAGCCGGACCGCCTCGTCGACGTCGTGGGTGACCAGCACGACGGTGGTGCCCACCTCGCCCAGGATGCGCGCCACCTGGGTCTGCAGGTCGCGGCGGCGCTCGGGGTCGACGGCGCCGAACGGCTCGTCCATGAGCAGCACGGGCGGGTCGGTGGCGAGCGCACGTGCCACGCCCACGCGCTGCCGCTCGCCGCCCGAGAGCTGGTGGGGATAGCGCCGGCCGTACTGCCCGGCGGGCAGGCCGACGAGGTCGAGCACCTCGGCCACACGGGAGCGGACGCGCGACCGGTCCCAGCCGAGCAGGCGCGGCACGGTGGCGACGTTGGCCTCGACCGTGCGGTGCGGCAGCAGCCCGACGTCCTGGATGACGTAGCCGGTGCGCCGGCGCAGCGCCACGGGGTCCACCTGCGTGACGTCCTCGCCGTCCACCAGGACCCGCCCGCTCGTCAGCTCGACGAGGCGGTTGATCATCCGCAGCGTGGTCGACTTGCCGCAGCCCGACGGGCCCACCAGCGCCAGCACCTCCCCCGGCTCGACCCTCAGGCTCAGACCGTCGACCGCGACGGTGCCGTCCGGGTAGGCCTTGCGGACGGCGTCGAGCTCGATGCCGGCGGACAGCCGGGCGGGCTGCTGAGCGGGCCTGAGGGCGAGGTCGGGCATGGCTGCGAGGCTATCGAGGGCCGCGGACACCCCGGCCCGCGGCGCGCCGGGGCGTGGGCCGCCGCGGCGTCGGGGGCGCCCGCTACGGTCGAGCCCATGGTCACCGCCGTCGCCACCGCCGCGGACAACCCGTGGTTCTCCTGGTCGTACGTGACCGACAACGCCGACGTCCTGTGGGCGCGCACCACCGAGCACGCCCTCCTCACGATCGAGGCGGTCGCCATCGCCGCGCTCGTCGCGATCCCGCTGGGGCTCCTGGCCTCCCGGGTCCGCTGGCTCGCCGGCCCGCTGCTCGGCACGGCCGCCATCCTGTACACGGTGCCCTCGCTCGCGCTGTTCGCGATCCTCGCGCCGATCATGGGGATCGGCCGCCAGCCGGTGCTGCTCGGCCTCGTCCTGTACGCGCTGCTCGTCATCCTGCGGAACACGGTGACGGGGCTCGACGGCGTGGACCCGGCGGCCGTGGACGCCGCCCGGGGCGTCGGGCACGGCCCGCTGCAGGTGCTGGCGCGGGTCCGGCTGCCCAACGCCCTGCCGAGCATCGTGGCCGGGCTGCGGCTGGCCACCGTCACCACCGTCGCGCTCGTCACCGTGGGCGTCGTGGTGGGCTACGGCGGGCTCGGGCAGCTGATGTTCCAGGGGTTCCGCAACAACTTCTACCGCGCGGAGATCATGACGGCGACGATCGCCTGCGTCCTGCTCGCCCTCGTCCTCGACCTCGTGCTGTGGGTCGCCGGCCGCGCCCTCACGCCCTGGCTGCGCGGGAGGGCCGCATGAGCGCCGCGGCAGCACCCGTCGTCGGGGCCGTCGTCGCGGCGGAGGGCAACGGCGTCGTCGGCGACGCGATCGCCTACCTCAACGACCCGCTGAGCTGGACGGGCCCCGGGGGCATCCTCGAGCTGGGCCGCGAGCACCTGGCCCTCACCGCCGCGGCCGTGCTCGTGGCCGCCGTGGTCGCTTTGCCCGTCGGCGCGGCGCTGGGGCACGGCCGCCGGGGCGGAGGCGTCACCGTGTGGCTGACCAACGCCAGCCGCGCCGTCCCCACGCTCGGCATCATCCTGCTGCTCGCCACGGCGGGCCTGTTCGGCGACGGCGCGACGGTGGTGGCCGCCGCCCTCTTCGCGGTGCCGGTCCTGCTGGTCAACACGTACGAGGGCGTGCGCGGCGCGGACCCCTCGGCCCGCGACGCCGCGATCGGCCTCGGCATGCCGGGCCGCCAGGTGCTCACCCGGGTCGAGCTGCCGCTCGCCACGGGCCTGGTCGCGGCGGGCGTGCGCACCGCCGTCGTGCAGGTCAGCGCCACCGTGCCGCTGGCGGCGCTCGCCGGGGGCGGCGGCCTCGGTCAGATCATCGCGCTGGGCATGGGCACGCAGCGGTACGGGCAGGTGCTCGCCGGCGGCCTCCTGGTCGCGGCCCTCGCCCTCGTGCTCGACGGCGTCTTCGCCGTCGTGCAGCACGTCGTCACCCCCGCTCCGCTGCGCGCCGCCGCCCGGCGGTGAGCGGGCGGGTCCTGCAAACCGGTTGCCTGACCCGGACCCTCGCGGTCGAATAGGGCGGTTCACCCGAATCCCACGCTGGTCCCCCCACGGACGGAGAGCACGATGACCTCCCACCGCACGACCACCCTGCGACGCACGACGGCCGCCCTCGCCGCCCTCGTCGGCGCGACGGGGCTGCTCGCCGCCTGCGGCGACCCCGGCTCGGCCGGGGGCGGCGGATCGACGTCCACCGCGACCGGCTCGGCCGCCGCCGCGAGCTGCGAGGCCGTCCCCGGCGACGCGCTCGTGGTGCTCGAGGACGACAAGAAGCTGCAGACCGTCGACAACATCATCCCGGCGGTGAACGCCGACCTCGCGTCCCAGGCGCCCGACCTGATCCCGCTGCTCGACACGGTGTCCGCGGCGCTCGACACCGACACGCTGATCGGGCTGAACAAGGCGGTCGACATCGACCGCAAGACGTCCGAGGACGTCGCGGCCCAGTTCGTGCAGGACGCCGGGATCGCCGCCCAGGACGACTCCGCCGGCAAGGGCGTGACGGTCGCGATCGGCGCGGCCGACTTCGCCGAGAGCGCCACCCTGGGCAACATCTACGCCGACGTGCTCAAGAGCGCCGGCTACGACGCCACCGTCACCACCATCGGCAACCGCGAGACGTACCTGCCCGCGCTGCTGAAGGGCGAGCAGATCCAGATGGTGCCCGAGTACGTGGGCACGCTCACCGAGTTCCTCAACAAGGACGCCAACGGTGCGGACGCCGAGCCGAAGGCGAGCGGCGACCTGGACTCCACCGTGGCCGCGCTCACCGAGCTCGGCGACGCGGCGGGCCTGAAGTTCGGCACCCCGTCGCCCGCCCAGGACCAGAACGCCTTCGCCGTCACCCAGGGGTTCGCCGAGGAGCACGACCTCACCACCCTCAGCGACCTGGCCGCCGCGTGCGGCGGGCTGGTGCTCGGCGCCGGGCCGGAGTGCACGGAGCGCCCGTTCTGCCAGCCGGGCCTCGAGGACACCTACGGTCTGACGTTCTCCGAGTTCCGCTCGCTGGACGCCGGCGGCCCGCTCACCAAGGCCGCGCTGCAGAAGGGCGAGATCACGCTCGGCCTGGTGTTCAGCTCCGACGGCTCGCTCGCGACGTCCGCGGGCTGACCTGCCCCAGGCACGACGAAGGGCCCCGAGGTCTCCTCGGGGCCCTTCGTCGTGGTCGCCGCCGGGACGGCTGCCCGGTGCTCGGTCAGTGCTTGGCGACGGCCTTCTCGGCGCCGGCGCCGGTGAGGGACCGGACCTCCATCTCGGCGAACTTCTCCGGGTGCGGCTTCTCCTTGGACAGGAAGGTGCCGACGATCCCGAGCAGGAAGCCGAGCGGGATCGACACCAGGCCGGGGTTCGTCAGCGGGAAGACGGCGAAGTCCGCGGACGGGAACATCGCCTTCTCGTCGCCCGACACCGTGGGCGACAGGACGATGAGCACGATGCAGGAGATCAGGCCGCCGTAGATGCTCCACAGCGCGCCCGACGTGTTGAACCGCTTCCAGAACAGCGAGAACACGATGGTCGGCAGGTTGGCCGAGGCGGCCACCGCGAACGCGAGCGCCACGAGGAACGCGACGTTCTGGTTCTGGGCGAAGATGCCGCCCACGATGGCGATGATGCCGATCACCACGACCGTCCAGCGCGCGATCCGCACCTCCGAGTCGGGCTTGACCTTCCCCTTCTTGATGACGTTGGCGTAGATGTCGTGCGAGAAGCTCGCCGCCGCCGTGATCGTCAGGCCGGCCACCACCGCGAGGATCGTCGCGAACGCCACCGCCGAGATCAGGCCGAGCAGGATCTCCCCGCCGAGGGCGAACGCCAGCAGCGGTGCCGCGGAGTTCACGCCGCCCGGCGCGTTGAGGATCGCGTCCGGGCCGACCAGCGCTCCCGCGCCGTACCCGAGCACCAGGGTGAACAGGTAGAAGATGCCGATCAGCCAGATCGCCCAGACCACCGAGCGGCGGGCCTCCTTGGCGGTGGGCACCGTGTAGAAGCGCATGAGCACGTGCGGCAGGCCCGCCGTGCCGAGCACCAGGGCCAGCGCGAGGGACAGGAAGCTCAGCTTGCTGGTGCCGGTCATGCCGTACTGCTTGCCGGGCTCGAGCAGCGCCTCGCCGCCCTCGCCGGCCGCCTGGACGGCGCCGCCGAGCACGTCGGAGAGGTTGAAGCCGAACTTGGCCAGCACCCAGAACGTCATGATCGCGGCGCCCACGATGAGCAGCACCGCCTTGATGATCTGCACCCAGGTGGTGCCCTTCATGCCGCCCACCAGCACGTAGAGGATCATCAGCGCGCCGACGACGGCGATGACGAGGCTCTGCCCGGCGCGGCTGTCGACGCCCAGCAGCAGGGCGACGAGGCCGCCGGCGCCGGCCATCTGGGCGAGCAGGTAGAAGAAGACGACGAGCAGGGTGGCGAGCGCCGCCGCCATTCGGACCGGCCGCTGGCGCAGCCGGAAGGAGAGCACGTCCGCCATCGTGAACTTGCCGGTGTTGCGCAGCAGCTCGGCGACCAGCAGCAGGGCGACGAGCCACGCGACGAGGAACCCGATCGAGTAGAGGAAGCCGTCGTACCCGTTGATCGCGATGGCACCGCAGATGCCGAGGAACGACGCGGCCGACAGGTAGTCGCCGGCGATCGCGGTGCCGTTCTGCGGCCCGGTGAAGTTGCGCCCGCCGGCGTAGAAGTCGGCGGCGGACTTGTTCTGCCGCGAGGCACGGAACACGATCACCAGCGTGACCAGCACGAACGCGGCGAAGATGCCGATGTTCACCCAGGGGTTGCCGACGTCGGTGGCCTCGGCCGCGGAGACGACGGGGGCGCCCGCGACGCCCGCGACGGACGTGGACAGGATGCCGATCACAGCTCGCCCTCCTCGATCTCGCGGCGCAGCGCGTCCGCCCGCGCGTCGAACTTCTTGTTGGCCCAGCGGGCGTAGAGCATCGTGATGACGAACGTGGAGACGAACTGGCCGAGCCCGAACAGCAGGCCGACCGTGATGTTGCTCCCGCTCAGGCGGATGCTCATGAAGTCGTGGGCGTAGTTGGCGAGCAGGACGTAGACGAAGTACCAGACGAGGAACAGGGCCGTCATCGGGAAGACGAAGTTCCGGAACGCGCGCCGCAGCCCCTGGAACTCGTCGGACCGCTGCACCCGCTGGTACTCGGTCTCCCCTGGCGGCGGCTCCGCCGTGGACAGGTCGCTCATGATGCCTCCGTTGGCTCATGCGATCGGCCCGGGGCCACGCTGCCCCGGTCGAGAACGTTTCGCGTGGCACACCTTGCTAGAGGGGGCGCATGTGGCGCAAGCCACAAAACGGCGCGTCGGGGACTCGCCGGACCGCGGGAGGGTCAGCGGCGCACGTACTCCAGGTCCGTCACGACGCGCCCGGCCGCCGTGCCCTTCTTCTCGAAGCTGGTCAGCACGCGGCCGTCGAAGCGCGGCGCCGGGGTGCCCGCCCCGTGCGCGTTGCGAAGGTCGCCGCTGGCGTCGAGCACCTCGACCATCTGGTCCGCGTACTCCACCCAGTCCGTGGCCAGGCGGAGCACCCCGCCGGGGTGCAGCACCCGCGCGGCGAGCCGGGCGAACTCGGGGGTGACCAGCCGCCGCTTCTGGTGGCGGGACTTGTGCCAGGGGTCGGGGAAGAACACCCACAGCTCGTCGACGGACGCCTCCGGCAGCGCGGTGGCGAGCAGCTCGGCGGCGTTCGCCTGCGCGAGGCGCAGGTTGTCGAGCTCGTTGCCGGGCGCGCCCCCGTCGCGGCCCGGGTCGGCGCCGGCGTGCCCGGCCCGCACGATGGCCTGCGCCAGTCCCGGCGTGTAGACCTCGACGGCCAGGTGGTCGCGCTCGGGGTGCGCGGCCGCGGCCGCCACGATCGCCTCGCCCTGCCCCGAGCCGATCTCCACGACCAGCGGCGCCGTCCGGCCGAAGACCTGCGCCGGGTCGAGCCGCCACGCCGGGTCGACGGACGTCACCGCGAGGTCGCGGGGCACGTCGACCAGGTAGCGGTCACGCCGGGTGTCCCAGGCCTTGCGCTGCGCGGCCGTGAGGCGCGCGCTGCGCCGCACGAAGCTGACCGGCTGGCGGTGGTAGCGCGGGTCGACGGACTCGGACGTCACGGGATCGGGCACGGCTCAAGGGTAGACGGACGCCGGCGGGAGACCGGTCAGGAGCTGAGCTCCACGAGGGCGAGCAGCGCTGCGCCGTACGCCTCCGCAGGGTCGTCGTCGGCGAACGTCCGCCGCTCGCCGAGCAGCTCGACGTCCACCTCGTACCGGTCCCGCGCGCCGTCCTGGGCATCGTCCCGTGTCGTGCGCCGCAGCCCGAGGAAGGTGGAGCGCAGCAGGTCGCGCAGCTGGTCCTCGCGCGGCAGCCAGAGGGCGTCCTCGATGGCCACGGAGTCGAGCGCCCACTCGGTCGTCCCGTTGAACCCGAGGATCGTGCCCGTCGGGAACTCGTGCGCCTGGATCGTCATCGTGCTGACGGTGAAGACGTCGTCGGACAGCTCGGGGGCGTCGATCCGGAACCGGTCCCCGTCGGCGGGGCGCCAGACCAGCCCTGCGTCGCGCAGCCGGGCCGCGAGCTCGGTGGAGATCATCGGGCCATCGTCCGCCCGTTCGCGGCCCGGCGCGCGCCGGTCGCCGGGCGTGTCAGCCCAGCCCGAGCACCCGTTGCGCGAACCAGAACAGCCCCACGACCGCGACCCCGGCGGCGACGACCGCGGTCACCCACCGCGCGGTGCCCGGCGTCCGGCGCCGCAGCAGCACGAGCAGCGGGAACACCACCGCGATCAGCGCGAGCTGCACGGCCTCGATGCCCACGTTGAACACGAGCAGGGACCCGAGCAGCCCCCACGACCACGGCTCGTCGAGCCCCAGCGCACCGGCGAAGCCGAGCCCGTGCACCAGCCCGAAGGCGAACACGACGGCCAGGCGGGCGACGTCCGCCCGGCTCAGGTCGTACCAGCGGGCGCGCGGCTCGCGCGCCGCGTCGCGCAGGGTGCCGAGCAGGATGTCGGGCCCGGTGCCGTGCCGGGCATCGAGCCGAGGATCGAGCTGCGGCGGCGCGCCGGGCCGCAGCGCCCACAGGTGCCCGGCCGCGACCGCGGCGATGGAGATCGCGATGATCGGCTCGACCACCGCGCCGGGCGCGCTCACGGCGCCCGTCGCCGCGAGCAGGAACGTGACCGAGTGCGCCACGGTGAACGACGTCGCCACCAGGACGACGTCGCGCAGGCGCCGCGAGCCGACGACGAGGGCCAGCAGGAACAGCAGGTGGTCGGGGCCGAGCAGCAGGTGCTCCGCGCCGAGCACGAAGAACGCGCCGAGCCGGTGGGCCGTGCGGTGCTCCCCCGTCGTGACGGTCGGGTCGGCCGGCGTGAGCACCGCGGACCCCTGCTCGTCGTCGAGGTCGAAGGCGACCATCGTCTCCGTGGTGTGCACGAAGGTCTCGGAGTCGGGGAACAGCGCGCTGAAGAGCGTGTGCGTCCCCGAGCCGTCGTCGGTCCCGGCCGGGCAGGCGTAGTCGAGCACCACCGTGGCATAGGACGTCCCGCCGCGGTCGCCCACCGTCGGGTCGCCGGCCAGGGCCGGGGTGCAGCGGTCGTCGCCGGCCGCCACCTGGAACCGCTCGGCGACGTAGACGGCGACCTCGTCGGCGTGCTTCGCGAGCTGGGCGCCCTGCGCGGAGGCGCCGCGCGCGTCGTACGCCTCGGCGGTGAGCCAGGCGGACTTCATGAGCAGGTCGTACTCGAGGTCGAGCTCGACGTGCACGTGGCCGCCGTCGCCGGCCGTGACCCGCGCGTACGCGTCGGTGGTGGCGTCGTGCGCGGCGGCGGCCGGCGCCGACGCCACGGCGGCGAGGGCCGCCAGGGCCGTGAGGCCGAGGACGGCGAGGGCCGCC
Source organism: Isoptericola sp. NPDC060185 (assembly GCF_042728595.1). Taxonomy (NCBI): domain Bacteria; kingdom Bacillati; phylum Actinomycetota; class Actinomycetes; order Micrococcales; family Promicromonosporaceae; genus Isoptericola; species Isoptericola sp. NPDC060185. The sequence continues at coordinate 27,719 of NZ_JBHWYY010000040.1, forward strand.
AGGACGGCGCCGCGACGCGACGCCGTCCTGGCCCGGGTGCGGAGGGTCACCGCGTGCCGCCCCCGGTGGTGAGGATCGCCGGCTCGGCGGCGGTGACGCCGCCCCCGCGGGTGGTGGCCGTGACGATCCAGGCGTACTGGGTGCCCCGCTTCAGGCGGTCCCAGCGCACCGACGCGACCTCGCCGGAGGCGACCGTCTCGCGGCCGATCACCCGCGTCGGCGCGTACACGGCCAGCGAGTCCGTGACGAACGACGTGGTGCGGGTGGTGAGGTCCACGGGCAGCACCATGTTGTCCGCGGTGGAGTCGTAGCGGGCGTCGGGGTCCCACTCGTCGGCGCCGAAGTCGTCGAGGAACGGCGAGTAGGTGTCCACGTTCATCTCGGCCCGGTCGACGTCGAACTGCAGCAGGCGGAAGTACGACGCCCCGAACCGCAGCCGCTCGGCCGGGTCGTGGCCGCCGATGCCGGCGAGGCCGACCCGCTGGGCGGGCACGGTGAACGCCTGGTAGTCCGCGAGGAGCTCCACGACGCCGTCCGCGATCTGCCCGACCTGCGGCTTCACGTTGGTCGTGACGCCGTGGACGTGGCCGGCGAGCACGAGGAAGACGTTGTCGTTCGGCTGGACGACGTACTTGAACAGCGGGGAGCCGTCCGGCGCGGCGAAGCCCGCGTCCCGGCCGTCCTTCTGCGTGCTGGCGGCGAGGTACGCGTGGGTCATGAGGATGCCGTTGCGGTCGGAGTACCGCTCGAAGATCCCGTCGGCCCACTCGGCCTCCTCGCGGGTGACGCCGTAGCCCATGCCGACGGCGACGAAGTCCAGCCCACCCGCGGAGAACAGGACGTAGTGGTTGGAGTTGTCGCCCTCGCGCCACGACCCGTACTCGGCGTTCTCCCACGACTCGGCCGCGGCCTGGTAGCGGTCGGGGCCGAAGTACCGGTTGTACGTGTCGGCGCCGCCCGCCGCCCCCGACCAGTTGTCGTGGTTGCCCGCGACGGCCGAGTTGGGGATGCCGTCGATCTTCGCCTGCTGGCGGGAGGAGACCTCGAACTCTCCGGTCACCTCGTCGCGCGTGGCGTCGTCCTTCGGCTCGCGGATGTTGTTCTCGATGAGGTCGCCGGTGTGCGACACGAACGCGATCTTGCGCTCGTCGGCGTTCTCGGCGATCCAGTCGGTGACCCCCGCGTACGCGGACTCCCACACGGCCCGCTCCTCGGCGCTGTCCGGCTCGACCGCGCCCTCGGACAGGTACTGGGTGTCGGTCATGTGCGCGATGGAGAAGTCGTAGTCGGCCGGGTCGGCGAAGCCCTCCGGCCCCGCGTCGAGGTCGTCCGCGAACGGGTCGGTGGCCGCCACCATGACGTGCACGACGCCGCGGTCGCGGTGCTCGGGGCCGGCCGGCGCGACCAGGACGGTGTCCCCCTCGGCCTGCCCGCGCGACGCCGCGATCGTGTCCCAGGCCTTCGCCCGCACGTCCCAGACCAGCAGGGAGACCTCGCGGGCCGGGTCGGCGGTGCCGCTCCAGCGCACCACCGGGTGCTCCTCGGAGGTCTTCAGCCGCACGTCGAAGCGCTGGTAGGCGACGTCGTCGGCCTGCGGGGACGCGAGCGTCCTCCCGTCGCCGGCGGCCATCCCCTTCGCCGAGACCTTCCTCGCCCCGCGCGGGTTCAGCTCGGCCGGCACGTCGGCCGCCGTCCCCTGCCGGACCTCGCCGGGCGGCAGCACGTCGGCCTGCCCGAACGTCGCGGTGACCCTGCCCCCGTCCGGGCCGGCGACGCGCGCCGAGAGCTTCACCGAGGTCCCGGCGCCCGTCGTCCCGGAGGCCGGGGCGAGGTCGGACGGGACGTCGGGGACGCCGGCGCTCGTGAACGAGATCTCGCGCGTGGCGCTGTTGCCGAGCGAGTCGGCGGTCGCCACCTGCAGCGTGTGCTCACCGGCGGGCAGGCCGGGCCCGACCGGCGCGCCGAGCGCGACGGCCTCGCCGTCGAGCGTCACCTGCGGGTCGCCGACCACTCCGCGCGGGTCGGCGAGCTCCACCGCCAGCGGGACGGCGCTGGTGATCGTCGCGCCGACGGCCGGCGTCGAGGACGCGATCTTCGGCGCGGTGTTGTCGGTCTCCAGCACGCGGGTCGCGCGCTCCCCCGTGGTCGAGGCCGCCGCGAGCTCGTGCTCGCCGTCCTCGAGGTCCGCGGTGTCGACGTCGGCGCGCAGGCCGCGGGCCGGGGCGTCCACGAGGAAGTGCAGGTCGACCTGGCGGAAGGAGTTGAGGTTGGACCCGCAGGTGCCGTCGCCGAGCGCGTACGACGCCGCGGCGTTCTGCTGCTGCGCCGTGCCGGCGGCCGGCGTGAGGACGACGTCGGAGACCGTGAAGTCGTCGAGGTTGCAGTCGTTCTCGAACGCCCCGGCGACGACGTCGACCTCGTTCCAGCCGGGCAGCAGCCACTCGTTCGGGAACGTGATCTCCCCGCGGCCGCCGACGATCGTCTGGTCGATGCGGCGCTCGATGCCGTTGATCCGCAGCAGGTTGTGCGCGGACCCGTCGAGCGAGTTGGACCCGACGGCGAACGACACGGTGGCCTCGCCGTGGCCCAGCGCCGGGAACGCGGTCTCGCCGGCCGCGTCGATCGTCCAGTCGAGCTCGATCTTCGGCAGCGCGGTGGCGCTGGAGCCGCAGCTCCCGTCGCCCATGGCGTACGACGCCTTAAGGTCGGCCGGAGGTGTGACCGTGCCGTCCGCGACGCTCAGCGCGAGGTCCGACGCCGTGAAGTCGTCGACGTTCGCGCCGCACGAGGAGGACACGTCCCCCGCGACGAGCGCGATCGTGTTCTTCCCCGGGCGCAGCACACGGTTCGGGACGCCCACCCGGACCCGTTCGGAGACGAGGTCGCGGCCGCCCTCCCCCCGCAGGTCGAGCCGCGTGCCGTTGACGAGCAGGTGGTTCTGGTAACGCGTCTCGATCGAGTTGGCGCCGACGTCGAACGAGAACACCGAGACGCCGTCGCCGAGGGTCCGCGGCCCGGCGGCGGGCTCGCCGTCCACCGTGAGCGACGCCGTGCCGCCCTCGCGGTCGGCGGCCGCGGAGGCGGTGACCGTCCGGACCCCGCGCGTCAGCGCGCCGTCCTCCGGGGAGAGCGCGGGCGCACCGACCGGGGAGTTGTTGACCCGCACGGTGTGCGTCGCGGTGGCGCCGGACCGGGTGGTCGCGACGATCTCGTGCGCGCCGTTCGCCAGCGCGGTCGTGTCGACGTCGGCGGCGAGGCCCGTGGTGGCCCCCGGCACGCCGTCGACCTCGAACGTCACCGTCGCCTCCTTGACGTAGGAGGTGTTGGTGCCGCAGGAGCCGTCGCCCATCGAGTAGGTGAACGCGTTCCCGGTGTCGCCCGCGGTCTCGCCGAGGAGCTCGAGCTGCACCTCCGACACCACGAAGTCGTCGAAGTTCACGCCGCACGACGAGTCGATCCCGCCGGCGTGGATCTCGACCGTGTTGGTGCCCTGCACCAGCCAATCGTTGGGCACCGGCACCTCGACGCGCTCCGACACCCACGTGCGCTCCTGCGCGACGCGGTGCCCGTTGACCACGAGGTAGTTGCCGAACGCCACGTCGGCGGAGTTGCTGCCGACGTCGAAGGTCAGCGCGGACGTGCCGGTCGTCGCGGCGGTACCGGGCAGGTCCGCCCCGTCCACCGTGATCCGCCCGACGGGATCGCCCGCCGTCGTCGGGCCCGCCGCCACCCGGGTGGTGCCCGAGAGGTGGGCGCCGTCCTGCGGCGTCAGCGTGGGCGCCGTTCCCGGCGTGCCAGGCTTCCCGGGCTTGCCCGGCGTGCCGTGCTTCGCGACCCCGTCCGACGACGGGGCGTCGGGCCAGCCGGGGAAGCCGGGGAACCGGCCGTCGTCCGTGCCGCCCGCCACGTCCGTCGCCCGGCTCGCGGCCGGGGTCTCGGGCGGGCTCGAGGGCTGCGCCGCCGCCGGCGCGAGGCCGGCGCTCGGTATCGCCAGCGACGCCGCCACGACGCACGCGGCGACGGTGGACGCGCGCACGCGTCCTGAGGGGTTCGGCCGCATCAGCGTGCCGTCCTTCCTGTCGTCGATGAAGGGAAGGGCGCTCCCGCAGGCAGCCCGGGCTCACCCGGGGCACCAGGTTTCCCAGGCCGGGTGAACTCTCCGGTGCGTGCCGCAGGCGACCGGGAGAACACTGGACGACGTCTGGACGCCGACTCGGGGTGGGACCGACGGACGGAGGGACGACGAAGCCCCGCCCGGCGATGCCGGACGGGGCTGGGTGGTGCGCCATCAGGGACTCGAACCCCGAACCCGCTGATTAAGAGTCAGCTGCTCTGCCAATTGAGCTAATGGCGCGTGGCCAGAGGACGCCCGCGGCTCGCGCCCGGACGGTCCTCGCACGACGAGGCCCTCGCGGTGCGAGGACCTCGTTGCTGGTGCGCCATCAGGGACTCGAACCCCGAACCCGCTGATTAAGAGTCAGCTGCTCTGCCAATTGAGCTAATGGCGCCGGCGGTGAGAAACATTACCAGCCGTCGGCACGTGCCGGGAAACCGTCGTGCCCGGTCAGCGCTGTGACCTCGGTGACAGCCGCCCTGGCGGGCTGTCAGCATTCAGCGGAACGCCTGCACGCCCGTCAGGTGCCGCCCGAGGATCAGCGTGTGCACCTCGTCGGTGCCCTCGTAGGTGCGCACCGACTCGAGGTTGGCGGCGTGCCGCATGGGCGAGTGCTCGAGGGTGATCCCGTCGCCGCCGAGCACGGTGCGCGCGGTCCGCGCCACCTCGATCGCGCCGCGCACGTTGGCGAGCTTGCCCGCCGAGATCATGTGCGGCTCCAGCCGCCCGGCGTCCTTGAGCCGCCCCAGGCGCAGCGCGAGGAGCTGCCCCCGCGAGACCTCGAGCGCCATGTCCACCAGCTTCGCCTGGGTGAGCTGGAAGGCCGCCAGCGGGCGGCCGAACTGGACCCGCTCCCCGGCGCGGCGCAGCGCGGCGTCCAGGCAGTCGCGGGCCGCCCCGGTCGCGCCCCACGCGATGCCGTACCGCGCCTCGTCGAGGCACGCGAACGGCCCGGCCAGGCCCGGGTGCAGCGGCAGGATCGCGTCGGGCGGCAGGCGCACGTCGTCGAGCACGACGTCGCACTGGACGGACGCCCGCAGGGAGAGCTTCGGCTCGATCGGCGTCGCGACGAACCCGGGCGTCGACGTCGGCACCAGGAACCCGCGCACCCGCGGCTTCGCCTCCTCGCCGTTCTCGCCGTCCTCGGCCGGGTCCACGGCGCGCGCCCACACCACGGCGACGTCCGCGATCGACGCGAGCCCGATCCAGCGCTTGCGGCCGGACAGCACCCACTCGTCCCCGACGCGCGTCGCCGTCGTCGTCATCGAGGCCGGGTCGGAGCCGGAACCGGGCTCGGTGAGCGCGAAGCAGCCGATCGTCTCCCCCGCCGCCATCCCCGGCAGCCACCGTTCGCGCTGCGCGGGCGACCCGTGCTTCGCGATCGCCGACATGGCCAGCGAGCCCTGCACGGACACGAACGTGCGGATCCCCGAGTCGCCGGCCTCGAGCTCGGCCATGGCGAGCCCGTACTCCACCGCCGAGCGCCCGGCGCAACCGTAGCCCTGCAGGTGCATGCCGAGCAGGCCCGCCTCCGCGAGCCTCGGCACCAGGTCGCGCGGGAAGACGCCGTCCGCGAACCACCCCGCGACGTGGGGGCGGACGTGCTCGTCCACCAGCGCCCGCACGCGGTCGCGGGTGTCGCGCTCCCCAGGGCTCAGCTCGTCGTCGAGCGCAAGGAGGTCCAGGGGGTCCGCGGGTCGGGCGTCGTCGCCGGTCATGCGCCCCACTGTCCCAGAGGTCAGAGGTAGAGGCCCGTGGCCCCGCTGTCGTCGTCGGTCTCGGTGACGCCGTGCACGTCGCGCTCGCGCAGCAGCACGTAGTCGGTGCCCCCGAGGTCCACCTCGGCACGGTCCTCCGGGTCGTACAGGACGCGGTCGCCGACGGCCACCTGGCGCACGTGCTCGCCCTTCGCCACCACCTGGGCCCACGCGAGCCGCTTGGGCCCGGACGCCGTCGCGGGGATCACGAGCCCCGCCGTCGACTGCCGCTCGGACGAGTCCACCTCCGGCTGCACCAGCAGCCGGTCGTGGAGCATCCGGATGGGCAGCGGCTTGCCGGGGGACGTGGTGCGGGGCGTGGCGTCGGTCACGGGCCCCACGCTAGACGACCCGGGCGTCTAGGCTCGACGCCGAGCCCGCGCCCGCGACCCGTCGTCGGGCACCGCCCGCCGCCCGAAGCACGCACCCCGAAGGAGCCCCCGTGACCCGTCTCGCCGTCGGCGACGCCGCCCCCGCCCTCGAGCTGCCCGCCGTCCTGCCCGAGCCCGCCGGCACCGGCCACACCACCGGCACCTTCTCGCTGGCCGACGCGCTCGCCGAGCCGGGCCGCAAGGGCGTCGTCGTGTACTTCTACCCCGCCGCCATGACGCCGGGCTGCACCACCGAGGCCTGCGACTTCCGCGACTCGCTCGCCTCCCTGCAGGGCGCCGGCTACGCCGTCGTCGGCGTCTCCCCCGACGGCGTGGACAAGCTCACGACGTTCGCCGAGCGCGACGCCCTGACGTTCCCCCTCCTCGCCGACACCGAGCACGCCGCGCTCGAGGCGTGGGGCGCCTGGGGCGAGAAGAAGAACTACGGCAAGACGTACGTGGGCGTCATCCGCTCCACCGTCGTCGTCGCCCCCGACGGCACCGTCGCCGTGGCGCAGTACAACGTCAAGGCGACCGGGCACGTCGCCCGGGTGCGCAAGACCCTCGGGCTGGACTGAGGGTCGTCGCGAGAGTGCCGGAGACGGGGGTCGAACCCGCACGCCCTGGGGGCACGGCGATCTAAACGCCGCATGTCTGCCAATTCCATCACTCCGGCCGAGCGCGGGTCAGTCTAGGCGACGCACGACGGCCGCCCCGGGAGTCCCGGGGGGGGCGGCGTCGGGGTTGCGGGGCCTCGCGGCGCTCAGGCCAGCGGGGGGCCGGCGT
>NZ_JBHWYY010000041.1:0-34612 GCF_042728595.1 Isoptericola sp. NPDC060185
GGCCCCGGGCGACGAGCCGCCGTCGTCCTGGACGAACGAGACGCCCTCGAGGAAGCCGCGAGCCCGCTCGGTGCGCGGGTAGCCCTCGAGGAGCTGCCAGAACGCGGGGCCGTGCCCGGCGTGCAGCAGGTGGGCGAGCTCGTGCAGCAGCACGTAGTCGAGCACCCACTCGGGCATCCCCTGCACGCGCGTCGAGATCCGGATCGAGCCGTCCACCAGCGTGCACGAGCCCCAGCGGCGCCCCTGGTGGGGCGACCACGACACGCTCGTCGGGTGGGCGTGGCCGCCGAGGTACCGCTCGGACAGCTCGTGCGCCCGCTCCACGAGCTGGGCGTCGGACGGGCGGCGGCGCCGCTCCTTGTCCTCGAGCCGCGCGAGCATCTTCGCGACCCACTCGCGCTCCTGCGCCCGGGAGAAGCGCGCGGGAATGGCCACGACGGTGCGTTCGCCGTCGCGGTACGCGCTCACCGTGGCGGTCCGCCGGCGGCTGCGCCGGACCTCCACCGACGTCATCGTGTCGTGGGCCACGGAACCGACGGTACCGGGGATTCGCGCGGTTTGTGCGGCAGAACACACCGGCTCCGGCCGCGGACGGCCTGTGGACGACCCGCCGACGACGCCCGCGGCGCGTGCCAGGGTGACCGCATGGCAGACGCCGAGCGCCCGGGAACCGGGACGAGCGACCCCCGCACGCTGCGCCCCGCGACGCCCGTGCTCGACCACGGCGACGGCGAGGTCCTGCTCGGCACCGACCCGCGCTGGAGCCTCGTCCTGACCGGCCTGGCCGATCACGAGTCGCGCTGGCTGCGCGACCTCGGGAGCCGCCGGCACCATTCCCTGGACCGCAGCGCCCGCCACTGGGGCGTGACGCCGGCGCGCCAGGGCCAGATCGTGCGGGCGCTCGACGGCGGCGGCTTCCTCGTGCGGCGCCAGGCCCAGCACGCCTCGCCGGCGGCGGTGGGGTGGTCGCCCGACGTCGCGGTCCTGGGGGCGCTGCGGCCCGACGGGTGCGGCACTGCCACGCTCGCGCGCCGGGGCGGGTGCGTCGTCGGGCTGCACGGCCTCGGCCGGCTCGGCGTGGTCCTGGCCGAGCTGCTCGCGTCGGCCGGCGTCGGTGCCCTCGTGCTCGACGACCGGGACCCCGTGCACGTCGGCGACCTCGGGCTCGGCGCGTACGCCCCGGCCGATGTCGGGCGCCCGCGCGAGGAGGCGGCCGCGGAGGTGCTGCGCCGCCGGCACCCCGCCCTGCGGGTGGGGAGCGCCCTGCCGGCCGGGGGCTCGCCGGACGTCGTGGTGGTGGTCGAGGCCCACGCCGCGCGGCCCGCGCGCTACGAGCGGCTGCTGGGCGCGGGCGTGCCGCACCTGCCCGTCGTGGTCCGCGAGGCGGACGTGCTCGTGGGCCCGCTCGTGCTGCCCGGCAGGTCCGCCTGCGTCGGCTGCGTCGACCGGCATGCGACGGACGCAGACGCCGGCTGGACGGCGGCGGTCGCCGACCTGACCCGCCGGCCGCCGACGGACGTCGCCCACGAGACCACCCTCGCGGCGACCGCCGCGGCGCTCGGTGCCGGCCAGGTGCTCGCGCTGCTCGACGGGTCGATGCCCGCGACCGCCGGGCGCGTCCTGGAGGTGGCCCTCCCCGAGGCCGTGCCCCGGTCGCGGGAGGTCGCGCCGCACCCCGAATGCGGGTGCACGCGCCTGCCCGCCCCGGCCCGGACATGACGACGGGCCCCCGGCGAGATCGAGGAAGCGCGGCCGCACGTGGTGCGGGCGCACTCCCCCGGGACTCGCCGGAGGCCCGTGCGTTCAGCGGCGCGCCGGGTGTCCCGGCGACGCAGCGCGGTCATGCCGCGACGGTCTCCGACTTCCGGGGCCGGCCGCGACCGCGCTTGCGGGCGACGACCTTGCCGTCGACGAAGACCTCACCACCCCACACGCCCCAGGGCTCCTGGCGCTCGAGGGCGCCCGCGAGGCAGCCGGCCTGCAGCGGGCAGGTGCGGCACAGCGCCTTGGCCTCCTCGACCTGGGCGGTGTGCTCGGCGAACCAGAGCTCGGGGTCTCCCGTGCGGCACGGCAGGAGCGCCGCGAACTGGCGGTCGAGCTCGGCCACCTCGGCCGGGCTCTGGGTGAGGGGTTGATGCGGGGTCCAGGGGCCGGATCCGCCCTGGGGGATCGTGTCGAGCAGCCGCTCGTCCAACAGCTGTGCGAGGCGCACGGGTTCCTCCGTCAGGTCCTGGGGTGATTCGAACGTCGGTGTTCAGGACCTGCGGGTGGACCCCTGGAGTCAGGGGGCCGGCTTCTGCGACCTGGTGAGGTCTTCTTCCCTGGGCGGAAAGACGAAAGCCGCGGGTCCTGGGTGGACTCCGCGGCCTGGACCGGTTGCTAGACCGGATGGCTCCAGGGGGCGGAGTCGGGTGCGATGTGGAGATCGGCAGCGCCTGCTCCGTGCTTCCGCGCACGGAACGGGCGGACAGCGCTGAGCTCGCCGAGGGCAGACGTGTACCCCGGCGCGCCAACAGACGCGTTCGCCATCACGATCAGATTCATCGTGTCCATCTTCTGCACCCACCTCCTCACTCTTCTCGGACGATCCGCCTCTCGGCAGACGCCACTTCCGTCTGGGACTCTCCGAGCATAGACGGCCCGACCGGGACCGCCACATCTTTTATCGAAGTTTTTTCGGAGCAATTTTCTCGGCCCCCTGACGGGCCCGTCCCGGCTAGGAGCCGGAGCCCCCCTCGACCCCGAGCGGGCCGATGATCCGCAGGTCTCCCAGGCACGTCTCGACCGCGGCGGCCACCCCGTCCTCGTCGAGCCCGTCCGGGACCGTCCGGATCTGGAGTCCGCTCTCGTCCCGGTCGGCGTCGAAGCCCGCCGCGCGGAGGCAGTCGACCTGGACCTGCCGCAGGTCCTCGACCTCCGCGGCGGTGATCAGCCCGTCGGAGAGGATCGCCCTGCCCCGCTCCGTCTTGACCTTCCCGTAGGCCTCGTGGACCTCCGGGGACATCTCGTCGTGGATGGTGCCGGAGTGCTCCCCGCCGTGGTCGCCGTGCCCGCTCTCGCTCACCGCGCGGGGGCCGCTCCCGTCCCCCGGCGTCGCGCCCGCGGGCCCGCAGGCCGTGAGGACCGAGACCAGGAGGGCGGCCGCGCCGGCGGCCAGCCACCGTGGCGCGACGGGGCGGGGCGGCACGGCACTGTCCTCGGTCGGAAACATCATCGTCGCCTCTCGTCGCGGAACGTACCGGGAAAATCTGGCACTGCACCACGACCGCGACAAGGGCTCCGGACGGACCCGCGCAGAAATACGGGAACTCCCGTAGGTGCTCAGCCGATCGAGTCGGCGACGATCGCGAGGATCGTCTGCCCGTACCGGTCGATCTTCGCGGGGCCGACGCCGTTCACCCGCGCGAGCTGGGCCACGGAGGTGGGCTTGAGCTCCGCGATGGCGGCGAGCGTCGCGTCGCCGAGCACGGTGAACGCCGGCTTGTCGGTGTCCCGGGCCACCGACAGTCGCCACTCGCGCAGCGCGTCGAACAGCGCCACGTCGTGCTCCCCCGTGAGCTGCTGCCGGGCTTGGCCCCGCGGGCCCCGCCCGCGGCCGCGTCGGTCCGCCGGGTCGTCCGGCCACAACCCGTCGAGGAAGCGCGTCCGCTTGCGCGTCGCCCGCCCGCCCGGGTTGCGGGAGCGAGCGAACGACAGCTCCAGGTGCTCGCGCGCCCGGGTGACGCCCACGTAGAGCAGCCGGCGTTCCTCCGCCACGGCCTCGTCCGTCTCGGCGAGGGAGATGGGCATGAGGCCCTCGCTCACGCCCGCCAGGAACACGGCGTCCCACTCCAGGCCCTTCGCCGCGTGCAGCGACGCCAGCGTGACGCCCTCCACGGTCGGCGCGTGCTGCGCCGAGGCCCGCTCCTCCAGCTCGCCGACCAGCGTGGCCACCGTGGCCGGGGCGTCCGCGGGCGCGGCGGCCGCGACGTCGTCGGCCAGGCCGACGAGCGCCTGCATGGCCTCCCACCGCTCCCGGGTCGCGCCGCGGGCCGCGGGCGGCTGCTCCGACCAGCCCGCCGTGGTCAGCACGTCGCGCACCTGCTCCGGCATCGGCTGCTCCGGGTCCGCCGAGCGGGCGGCGCCGCGCAGCAGCACGATCGCGTCGCGCACCTCCTTGCGCTGGAAGAACCGCTCGCCGCCCCGCACCAGGTAGCTGATGCCCGCGTCCGCGAGCGCCGACTCGAACGCCGCCGACTGCGCGTTGGTGCGGTACAGGACCGCGATCTCGCTCGGGCGCACCCCCGACGCGATCAGCCGGCCCGCGCGGGCCGCGATCCCGGAAGCCTCCGCGTCGTCGTCGTCGTACGTCGTGAAGCTCGTGGGCGGGCCGGAGGGACGCTGGGCGACGAGCTCGAGCGCTCCCGGAACCCGACCGCGGCGCAGCACCTGGTTGGCCAAGTGCACGACCTGCGGCGTGGAGCGGTAGTCGCGCACCAGGCGGACCACCTGGGCGTCGGCGTAGGTCCGCGTGAAGTCGAGCAGGTAGTGCGGCGTCGCGCCCGTGAAGGAGTAGATGGTCTGCGACGGGTCGCCGACCACGCACAGCTCCTTGCGCCCGCCCAGCCACTGGTCGAGCAGGAACTGCTGCAGGGGCGAGACGTCCTGGTACTCGTCGACGAGGAAGTGCCGGTACTGCGACCGCACCTCGTCCGCCACCTGCTTGTGGGAGTTGAGCATGTCCGCGAGCATCAGCAGGACGTCCTCGAAGTCGATGACGCCCCGCTCGGTCTTCACGTCCTCGTAGGCCGTGATGAGGCGCGCCACCGTCTGGTGGTCGTAGCCCGACGGCGCGGGCCGGTCGTCGACCGCCGCGGCCTTCACGTAGTCCTCCGCCGTCACCAGGGAGACCTTGGCCCACTCGACCTCGGACGACAGGTCGCGGACGGCGACCCGGTCCACGCTCACGCCGACGCGGCGCGCGGCCTCCGCGACCGCCGGCGCCTTGTGCTCGAGGATCCGCGGCGGCGCGCCGCCGACCACGCGCGGCCAGAAGTAGCCGAGCTGGCGCAGCGCGGCCGCGTGGAACGTGCGCGCCTGGACGCCGGCCACCCCGAGGTCGCGCAGCCGGGTGCGCATCTCCCCCGCGGCGCGCGCGGTGAACGTCACCGCCAGCACGGAGGTCGGCTTGTACGCGCCGGAACGCACCCCGTAGGCGATGCGGTGCGTGATCGCGCGCGTCTTGCCGGTGCCCGCGCCCGCGAGCACGCACACCGGCCCGGCGAGGGCCAGCGCCACGTCCCGCTGCTCGGGGTCGAGCGCGTCGAGGATCGCGTCGGGATGAACGAGGGCGTTCGGGGAGTTGGTGGCAGTCGACATCGTCTGCGATTCTCGCAGCCGTCGCCGACATCCCGCGCCCGTCGTCCCCAGGCGGCCGCACGAGCACGGGCACCAGCCCGGAGCATCAGCACAGGAGGACCCCGATGACCGACGCCGCGCCGCAGCTCCCCGAGCCGGGCACCGTCACGATGTACTCGACCGCGTGGTGCGGCTACTGCCGCCGGCTGCGCACCCAGCTCGACTCCGAGGGCATCGGCTACACGGTGATCGACATCGAGGACCAGCCGGAGACCGCGGCGTTCGTGGAGCAGGTCAACGGCGGCAACCGCACCGTGCCCACCGTCGTCTTCCCCGACGGCTCCGCCGCGACGAACCCGTCGCTGCACGACGTGAAGTCGCGCCTCGCTGCCTGACCTGCTGAAACATCTGCTGCCCGACCTCAGCCGGGCAGCTCCGCGCCGTACCACTCCTCGACCAGCGCGCGTGCGATCGACGGGCGGCCCGGCAGGCCGATCTCGCCGGCGCGCACGCCCGCGACCAGCTCCTCGCGCGTGAACCAGCGCGCGTCGGTCACCTCGGCGCCGTCCACCCGGACGTCGGTCGCCACCGCGCGCGCCCGGAAGCCGAGCATGAGCGACGCCGGGAACGGCCACGGCTGGCTCCCGCGGTACACGACGTCGCCCGGCCCGTCGCCGATGACGACCGACGTCTCCTCCGCGACCTCGCGGCGCACCGCCTGCTCGAGGCCCTCCCCCGGCTCCACGTAGCCCGCGAGCGTCGAGAACCGGCCCGCTGGCCAGTGCGCGGCGTGCCCCAGCAGCAGGCGGTCGTCGTCGTCCACCACCGTCATGATCACGGCGGGGTCGGTGCGCGGGTAGATCTCGACGTCCTGCGCCGGGCACCGGCGCACCCAGCCCGCCTGCTCGACGACGGTCGGCTCCCCGCAGCGCGGGCACCGTTGGTGCGACGCGTGCCACGCGGCCAGCGCGACCGCCTCGGACGCGAGCCCGTCCCCGCGGCGCCCGCCCACCTCGCGCAGCCCCGCCCACGCGTGCTCCCGCGCCAGCCGCGCGGCGGGCGACGCCGGGGACACACCCTCGATCCCGACCGCGTCGGCGTCCGCCTCGTCGGGCAGGACCAGGCCGAGAAGCCCGGCGCCGTCCTCCGCGACGCCGAGGAACAGCCATCGGTGGCCCGGCGCGTGCACCTCGGGCCGGTCGGCGCCTTCCTGCTCGGCGGGCAGCCTCGTCACGGTCGCCGGGTCGACCAGCAGGACCTCGCCCGCGTCGTCGACGGCCACGCGCCCGCGCAGCACGAGCACCACGCGCGTCGTGGGATCCGCGAGCAGGCCGGGCAGCAGCCCCGGCTCGCCGCGCCGCTCGGAGGCACGGTCGTGGGTGGCGCGGGTGTAGCTGAGGTCCGGGAGCGGGAAGGGAGCCGTCACGCCCCGACCGTACCCGCCGGGCTCTCGCGGCGGGACGACGGCGGACACGCGCGCCGCGGTGCCCCCGGGCGGGCCCCGGCAGCGTCTACGGTGGGCGGGTGCCACGCAGTCCGCTCGCCCTCGCCGCCCTCGCGACGGCCGCCGTCCCGGGCCTGGACGCCCGCTCGGTCCGCCCCGAGGAGCTGCCGGGCGACTACGACGTCGCCGTCGTCACGGCCGACGACGGCGTCGACTGGCTCGTGCGCGCGCCCCGGACCACGATGGCCGGCGCCGCCCTGGAGGCGGAGACCGAGCTGCTGGAGGCGCTGCACCTCTACGTGGACGCCGGCGTGCTGCCCTTCACGGTGCCGCAGGTGGCCGGCTTCGCGCTGCTGCCCGAGGGAGGGCGCGCCGTCGTCCACCGGCACGTGACCGGCACCGCCCTCGACCTCGAGGCCCTGCGGCCCGGGCCCGGCCTCGCCGCCGACCTCGGCCGCACCCTCGCCGCCGTGCACGAGCTGCCCGCCTCCGTCGTCGAGTCCTGCGGGCTCCCGTCGTACACCGCGGCCGAGTATCGCGAGCGCCGGCTCGTGGAGCTCGACGAGGCCGCCGCGACCGGCCTCGTGCCGCCGACGCTGCTGCGCCGTTGGGAGGCCGCGCTCGAGGACGTGGCGCTGTGGCGCTTCCAGCCCGTCGTCGTGCACGGCGACCTCGCCACCGACCAGATGCTCGTCACCGGTGGGCGGGTCACCGCGATCAGCGGCTGGTCCGACGCCCGCGTGGCGGACCCCGCCGACGACCTCGCCTGGCTGCTCGTGGCCGCCCCGCCCGACGCGGTCGACTCGATCATGGAGGCGTACCAGCTACGCCGTACCGAGCTGCACGACGCGCGGCTCGTCGACCGCGCCCTGCTCGTGGGCGAGCTGGCCCTCGCACGGTGGCTGCTGCACGGCGTCCGGCGCAACCTGGCCGACGTCGTCGCGGACGCGGAGGCCATGCTGGCCGACCTCGACGAGGCGACCCGCGAGGACGCCCCCGCCTGACCCGGGCCCCGGCCACCTCACGGCCGGGCCGGCCGCGCTGCGAGGTGCGCGAAACGACGGCATGACGCGTCCCGGGCCAGGCGAAACACGACCTCAACGCGCCCGCGACGTGGCGACAACCTGCGACGGACAGACTCGGCGGCACGCAAGCGCCACCCCTCTGGCCGAAGGGTCCTCCATGTCGTACGTCATGCCCCAGGACTTCGTCTCGCAGATGATCGCCACGGGCGAGAAGAAGCTGTTCATGTCCACCCGGGACACCCTCATCCGCTCCTTCATGGGCGGGGCGATCCTCGCGCTCGCCGCCGCGATGGCGGTGACCATCTCGACGAACACCGGCAACCCGCTGCTCGGGGCGGTGTTCTTCCCGATCGGCTTCATCATGCTGTACCTGATGGGCTTCGACCTGCTCACGGGCGTGTTCACGCTGGTGCCGTTCGCCGTCATCGCACGGCGCCCCGGGGCCACGTGGGGCGGCATGTGGCGCAACTGGGGTCTGGTGTTCTGCGGCAACTTCGCCGGCGCGTTCACCGTGGCCGTGCTCATGGCGATCACGTTCACCTACGGCTTCGACGTGGCGCCCAACGAGGTGGGCCAGGCCATCGGGCACATCGGCGAGGGCCGCACCGTCGGGTACGCGGACCACGGCGCCGCGGGCATGCTCACGCTCTTCGTGCGCGGCGTCCTGTGCAACTGGATGGTCTCGACCGGAGTCGTCGCCTTCCTCATGTCGAAGGACACGATCAGCAAGGCCGTCGTGATGTGGATGCCCGTGTTCCTCTTCTTCTACATGGGCTTCGAGCACTCCGTGGTGAACATGTTCCTGTTCCCCTCCGGCCTCCTGCTCGGCGGCGACTTCACCGTCATGGACTACCTCGTGTGGAACGAGATCCCCACCGTGCTCGGCAACCTCGTCGGCGGCCTGACCTTCGTCGGCCTGCCCCTGTACCTCACGCACTACCGCACCCGGCCTGAGCGCCGGCGCCCCGCGTCCGCCGGGTCCGCCACCGAGCCCGCCGCCGACGACCGCGTCGCGGCCCCCGTCGCCTGAGGAGGACACCGATGGACCCGATGATGACCAAGGCCGCCGCCGCCGAGCTCGTGGTCACGGCCCGCCTGCGCTCCGGGCTGACCTGGCAGAAGATCGCCGACGCCCTCGGCACCCCGCTCGTCTGGACGACGGCAGCCCTGCTGGGCAGCCACCCGATGAGCGCCGACCAGGCGGCCGCCGCGTGCGCGCTACTCGGCCTCGGCGAGGACGTCGCCGAGGCGCTGCGGCGCCAGCCGTACCGGCTGCGCGACGAGGCCGTCCTCACCGACCCGACGATCTACCGGTTCACCGAGGCGCTGGCGGTGTACGGGCCCGCGCTCAAGGAGCTGATCCACGAGGAGTTCGGCGACGGCATCATGTCCGCCATCAACTTCCAGGTGGACATCGCCCGCCGTCCGCACCCCGACGGCGACCGGGTCGTCGTGACCCTCGACGGGAAGTTCCTCGACTACCGCTGGTGACTACGGCTGCCGGCTACCGCTGGAGGGGCTCGCCGCGCACCAGCGCCTCCAGCTCCGCCTCGTCGAGCAGCCGGCGCGGACGCACGGTGGTACCGCTCGCGACGTAGACGAACGCGGCGGACACCCGGTCCAGCGGCAGCCCGGTATAGCGCGACCAGGCGAGCCGGTAGACCGCGAGCTGCACCTCGCGCGCGGAGCGTGCCTCCGCATCGCGCGGCTCGTGGCCCGTCTTCCAGTCCACGACGACGACGGCGGGCGGCTCGCCGTCCGCGGCGGACGGTGCGTCCGGGTCGGCGAACACCGCGTCGATCCGGCTGCGCAGCATCACCCCCGCGACCGGCGTCTCGACGTCGACCTCGACCGCGAGCGGGGCGCGCGCCGCCCACGGCGAGTCCAGGAATCGCTGGCGCAGCGTATCGAGGTCGACGTCGGGCGCGATCTCGCCGTCCTCGGCGCCGGGCAGGTCGTCGACGTCGACCAGTGACGACGACGTGAAGAACCGCTCCACCCACTCGTGGAAATTGGTACCGCGGCGCGCGTGCACCGTGGGCTCCTGCGGCACAGGGCGGCGCAGCTGGAGGGCGAACGCCTCCCGGTCCCCCGCGAGGCGGACGAGGCCCGACGCCGACACGTGCGCCGGCATCTCCACCTCGCGCGACGCCCGCTCGCCGCGCTCCGTGAGCAGCGTGCCGGCCAGCACCACCAGGTCGCGGCCGGACGCGTCGCGCAGCACGCCCGTCGCGGCGCCGCCTCCCGCTGCGCGGGCCGCCTCGACCAGGGCGGCCGTCCGACGCAGGAGCTCGCGCGGCGTGGGCCCGGCCCCGGGCGTGCCGTCCGCCGAGGGCTCCGCGCCGTCGGCCGGGCGCTGCGTGCCGTCCTCGGGCGCGGGCCACGGTGCGGCGTGCTCCACCGCGTCGCGGGGGTTGCCGGCCGACGGGTCCGGCTGGGCCGCCCAGCCGTCCGCGTCCACGACCCCCGACTCGACGAGCTCCGCGAGGAACGGCGAGACGCGGCGCGGCGCGCTGCCCGTGCCCCACCAGTGCGCGGTGAGGAAGAGCTCCCGTCGTGCCCGGGTGAACGCGACGTACGCCAGCCGGCGCTCCTCGGCCAGGCGGTGCGCGCCGCAGTCCGCGCGGAACTGGTCGCGGCGGGCGGCGAGGTCCTTGGTGTCCGAGGCCTCCGCCCACGTGAACTCGGGCAGGTCCGGGGCGTCGCCGCGCAGGTGGTACGGCAGGGACGACACGTCGGTGAGCCAGCCGCCGTCCAGCCGCCCCTGCGACGACTCCGCCTGGCTGGGGAACACGCCGTCCACCAGGCCGGGCACCGCGACGACGTCCCACTCGAGGCCCTTGGCCGCGTGCGCCGTGATGACCTGCACCGCGTCCGGGTCGGGCTCGCGGACCGGCATGTCGAGGCCCCGCTCCTGGTCGCCCGCGACACCGAGCCACGCGAGGAACGCGCCCAGCGTCGCCACGTCGGCCGACTGCGCGAAGCTCGCCGCCACGTCTCGGAAGGCGTCGAGGTGCTCGCGGCCGCGCAGGCTCACCCCGGCCGCGGCGGCGCCCAGGCCCGGCCCGCCCGTTCGGCCGGCCGTCGTCGCCAGCGTGTCGGCGAGCACCTGCGCCGTCGCGACCTCGACGTCGAGCCCCAGGGCCCGCTCCGCCGCGACCACGAGCTCCGGCAGCGACAGGTAGGTCAGGCCGCGCAGCTCGCGCAGCAGCCGTGCCAGCGCCGTCAGCCGGCCGTGCCCGTCCGCCGACAGCACCCGGCCGTCGCGCGCCGGCCGCCCGGGGGCGGGCAGGTCGTCCAGCGCGTCGACGATCGACCGGTGGTCCACCACGTCGCCCTCGATCACGACCGGCTCCTCGCCGTCCGTGTCGTCCGGGCCGTGGGGGCTCTCGGGGCCGCCGTCCGGCCCACCCGGGCGGGTGGTGCCGGGCCGGGCGCCGTCGGCCCGCGCCAGGTCGGACGCCCACGAGCCGAGGGCGTGCAGGTCCGCCGCGCCGAGGCTCACGCGCGGGCCCGTGAGCAGCCGCAGCAGGGAGTCGCCGCGCGACGGGTCGTGCACGGCCTCCAGCAGCGCGACGACGTCCACCACCTCCGGCGTGGTCAGCAGGCCGCCCAGGCCCACGACCTCCACCGGCAGCCCGCGGCGCCGCAGCGCCACCTCGACCGCCGCGAACTGCGACCGCGCCCGGCAGAGCACGGCGGCCGTCACGCGGTCGGACCCGTCGCGGCGGGTGGCGCGGCGCCAGCGCGTCGCGACGAACTCGGCCGCCGCCTCGGCCTCCTCCTCGCTCGTGGCAGCGACGTGCGCGCGCACCGTGCCGGCGCCGGCGCCGGGGCGCAGGTCCAGCGGCGGCACGTCCACGCCGGCGCCCGTGTGCCGCGCCCGCTCGCGCAGCGGCCCGGCCGCGACGTTCGCGGCGGCGAGCACGGCCGCGTCGTTGCGCCACGACGTGCTGAGGTAGCGCACCGCCGCGGGCGCACCGCCGCGCGTGCGGAACCGTTCGCCGAAGCGCGCGAGGCCCGACGCGGACGCCCCGCGCCAGCCGTAGATCGACTGGTGCGGGTCGCCGACGGCCGTGACCGCGTGCCCGCCGCCGAACAGCCCCGCCAGCAGCTCCACCTGGGCGTACGACGTGTCCTGGTACTCGTCCAGCAGGACCACCGGGTAGCGCGCGCGCTCCGTGGCACCGACCGCCGGCACCGACCGGGCGAGCTCGGCGGCGAACGCGATCTGGTCGCCGAAGTCGAGGGCGTCGGCCACCCGCTTGCGGCGGCGGTACTCCGCCACGAGGTCGAGCAGCCGCCCGCGCTCCGCCACCGAGTCGATCAGGCCCTGGATCTCCTTGGTGCGCTTCCTCTGCCGCGGCCCGAGCGGCAGCGCGTCCAGCCGGGCGACGACGTCCGCGAGCGCGTCCCGCGCATCGTCCACGGGTACCAGGTGCTCCCCCAGCTCACCGGACAGTGACAGCACGGCGCCCACGACGGTGCTCACCGCGCGGTCGGTGCCGAGGTCGTCCGCCCACGACTCCACGACCTGCGCCGCGAGCTGCCACTGGTTGGCCTCGCCCAGCAGCCGCGACCCCGGCTCGATGCCGAGCCGCAGGCCGTGGTCGGCGACCAGCGACGCGGCGTACGCGTTGTACGTCGCGACCGTGGGCCGCGCGAGGAGGTCGAGGCCCGACGTCGCCCGCCCCTGCGCGCGGGCGAGCTGGGCCAGGCGGGACTGCACGCGCTGGGTCAGCTCGGCCGCCGCCTTGCGCGTGAAGGTGAGGCCGAGCACCTCCTCCGGCGCGACGAGGTCGTTGGCGATGAGCCACACCACGCGAGCCGCCATCGTCTCCGTCTTGCCCGAGCCGGCACCGGCGACGACCAGCACCGGGTCGAGAGGCGCCTCGATGACCGCCACCTGTTCGTCCGTGGGCGCGGGGCGGCCGAGCAGCTCGGCGATCTCGCGGGCCGACAGGCGCGGCGTCGCCGGGGCGGCGGGGACGCCGTCGGGCCCCGGGTCGGGGAACAGCGCGGCGTCGTCGAACAGCACCGCGTCGGGCGAGGCCGCGCTCGTGCCGCCGGGCGCGAGCTCCGGGAAGCCCAGCTCCGCCTCGCGGGCGGGCTCGCCCAGGGCGGCCCACGCGTCGTCGAACAGGCCGTCGTCGAAGGTTCCGTCGACGAATCGCCCGTCGCCGGGGAGGTCGTCGGGGTCGGGGGCGGCCGACCCGGTGCTGCGGTCGGTCATCCGACGACGTTCCTTCCCTCGGGCTGGACGGGGCACGACCGGCGCACGGGGCACATGGGGCACAGGTCGTTCTCGTGGGCGGTGAAGCGGGCGGACGCCATCGTGTCGGCGGCGCCCTCGACCAGAGCGCGGGCCCAGCTCGACCCGTCCGCCTCGACGGCGAGCGCGGGCTGGTCGCGCAGGGTGGGCGCCACCGTCGGCGTCCCGACGTACACCAGGCGGGCGCCGGCGCTGGGCGTCCCCGGCGGCAGGTCGAGCGCGCCCTCGGACACGGCGAGCTGGTAGGCGCCGAGCTGCGGGTGCTCCGTGGCCTTGGCGCGCGCGGGTGCGGTCCGCCCGGTCTTCAGGTCGGCGACCGTCACGCCGTCCTCGCCCGCGTCCTCGACGCGGTCGATCTTGCCCCGCAGCCGGGCGCGGCCCACGACGAGGTCGAAGTCGGGCTCCACCAGCAGCGGCTCGCCCGCCTCGGCGTAGTACGCGGCGAGGCGCTCGATCATCTGCTCGGCCCGGCGGCGCAGCTGGCGCGCGGGCCACCCGTCGGCCAGCGCGAGCTGCGGCCAGCGGCGGTCCAGCTCCGCGCGCAGCTCCGTGAGCGACGCCTTCGGGAGATCCTCCGCGATCGCATGGATCAGCGTGCCGAGCGTCTGGTGCGTGGCGTCGGGAGCCGTCGCGCCCGCCGACTCGAACGCCCACTTCAGCGCGCACGTGCTCACCGTCTCGACCTTCGACGGCGAGACGGTGACCTCGTCCTGCGGGCCCCACAGCGGCGCGTCGCTCGACGTCGCCGCGACGCCGTACCAGGTGCGCGGGTCCGCCTCCGCGATCCCGGCAGCGGCCAGGTCGGACAGCAGGGCGGCCGCCACCGAGGCGGGCCCGTCGAGCGCGGCGTCGACGGCGCCGTCCGCCCCGGCGGCGCGGACCAGCGTCGCGCGCGCCTCCGCCACCACGCCCCGCAGGTCGAGCGGCGGGCCCACGGTCACGCGCCGTGGGTCGGGGCCGTCCGGACCGGCCGCGCCGTCCGCGCCGGCCGCGTCGTCGGCGGGCGGCGACACCAGGTCGAGGAACACCGACGGCGCGTCCTCGGCGTCCTCGACGGCCGTCACGACGAGCCGGCGCCGCGCGCGGGAGGTGGCCACGGCGAACGCGCGCAGCTCGTCGGCGAGCACCTGGCGGCGGGCCTCCGGGCCCATCCCGTGGGCGTCGTCGGACCGTCCCGCGAGCAGCTCGACGAGGGCCTGCGACCCGAGCAGCGAGTCGCGCAGCCGCAGGTCGGGCCACACGCCGTCCTGCACGCCCACGACGACGACGACGTCCCACTCGCGGCCCGCCGCGCCCGCGGGGGTGAGCGCCTCGACGGCGTGGGCACCCGTGGCCGACGCCGCGAGCGAGTCGGCCGGGAGGTCCTGCGACGCGAGGTAGTCGACGAACGCCGCGACCGGGGCGCCCGGCATCCGGTCCACGTAGGTCTCCGCCGCGCGGAACAGCGCGAGGACGGCGTCGAGGTCGCGGTCGGCGCGCGCCCCGGCCGGCCCGCCCGCGAGCGCCTGGTCGCGCCACCGGTCCGCGAGCCCGGTGGCGGCCCACACCGCCCAGAGCACGGTCTGCGCCGTCGCGCCGGGCTCCGCGGCCGCCGCACGGCCGGCGGCGAGCACGCGCGCGACCGCCAGCGGCCCGCGACGCACCGGCGCCGGCAGGGTCTCCGCGCGGGCCGGGTCGTCGAGCAGCTCGACGACCAGCGCGTCCGACGACCGCCCGCCGCCTCCCGACAGCTCCTCCGCCCGCAGCGCGCGCCGCAGCCGGCGCAGCGCCACCGCGTCGAGCCCGCCCACGGGCGACGTGAGCAGCAGCGCCGCGGTCTCGGGGTCCAGCGCGGAGCCGACGCCCGGTTCCCCCAGCTCGTCCGCGATCAGGCGCTCGACCCCGCCCCCGGCCGCGCAGACGCGCAGCGCGGCCAGCAGGGGTGACGCGGCGGGCTCGTCGCGCAGCGGCAGGTCCGACCCGAGCAGCGCGACGGGCACCGACGCCGCGACGAGGTCTCGACGCAGCGAGGCGAGCCGGTCGCCGCTGCGCGCCACGACCGCCATCCGCTCCCAGGGCGTCCCGTGCAGCAGGTGCTCGGCCCGCAGCTCGCGCGCCACGTAGGCCGCCTCCTGGGCCGGGCCCGCGAGCACCGCGACCTGCACGCCCGGCGCGCCCTCGCGGGGCTCCGCGACCTCGGCGGCGTCGGACGCGCCCGCGGGTCCCTCCGGCTCGCCGTCGGACGCCCCGTCGTCGGGCCGCGCGGCGGCGCCGCGGTGCAGCGCGCCGGACACGGTGGCGATGCGCGACGTGACGGCGCGGGTCACCGCGCGCAGCTCCTCGAGCTGCCGCCACGCCGTGCCGAGGACGACGGTGCGCGCGTCGAACGCGCCGACGACGCCCGCCCGCTCGGGGGCGGCGGCGCGCCCGACCAGGCCGGGCGACGCGCCGCGGAAGCCCTGCACCGCGGAGTCCGGGTCGGCGAGCAGCACGAGACGGGCGCCGGCGCCGCGCAGCACGTGCAGCAGGCGGGCGGTGGCGACCGTGGCCTCCTGGTAGTCGTCGACGATCACGAGGTCCCAGGTGGGGCGGGGCACGTCCGGCAGCTCGTCGTCCCAGCCCGCGAGCGCGTGCGCCGCCTCGTCGATCACCCCGGCCGGGTCGTAGCGCGCGCCCGAGTCGGGCGTGCCCAGCCGCAGCGTGGTGACGTCCAGGTACTCCTCGTACAGCTGCGCGGCGAGCACCCACTCGGGGCGGTCGTGGCGGCGGCCCAGCTCGTCCAGGTCCACGGGGCCGAGGCCACGCTCGGCGGCGCGCATCAGCAGGTCGCGCAGCTCCTGGCGCAGCCCGCGCAGGCCGAGGGAGTCCTCGGGCAGCCCGGCGGGGAGGTCGAGGTCCGTGCCCTCGCCCGAGAGGTGGCCCTCGAGCAGCTCGGCGAGCACGAGGTCCTGCTCCGGCCCCGAGACCAGCGTCGGAGCCGGCTCGCCGTGCGCCGCCGCGCGCGTCCGCAGCACCGCGAACGCGGCGGAGGCTGCCGTGCGCACCATCGGCGCGCCGACCGTGCGGCCCGCGCGCGCCGTGACCCGGTCGCGCAGCCGGGCGGCCGACCGGCGCGACGCCGCCAGCACCAGCACGCGCGACGGGTCGAGGGCCGCCAGGTCGGGCGCCGGGCCGCCGTCGTGCTCGCCGCCGGCCCCGAGCGCCCGCACCGCGACCGCGGTCGCCACGGTGGTGCGGCCCGTGCCGGGCGCGCCGACCACGAGGGTCACGGGGTTCTCGAGGGCGGCCGCGACGGCGGCCTCCTGCGTGGCGTCCAGCACGACGCCGGCCTCGGGGACGCCGGCGGGCGCCGGCGGCACGAGCCGCGGGGCGAGGAGAGGCGCTGACGTCACGGCACCGATTCGACCACGCCCCACCGACACCCCGGGGCGCGCCCGTCGGGAGCGCCGGTTTCACCCTCCGCTGACAAGGGCCCGGCGGGGCCTTCTCCTGGCCCCGCCGTGACTAGGATCGATCCGGACGTCCGGGTGACCGGGCACGACTGACGGCCGACAGACGCGACGGCACGACCCGGCGCGGCTCGCGAAGGAGACAACGTGGAGATCACGATCGGTGTGCAGAACCTGGCCCGCGAGCTGGTCGTCGAGACCGACGGGACAGCGGAGGACGTGACCGCCGCCGTGCGCTCGGCGATCGCCGACGGCGGCGTCCTCGAGCTCACCGACTCGCGCGGCCGCACCATCCTGGTGCCCACCGCGACCATCGGGTACGTGGAGCTCGGCGCCGAGGAGCAGCGCAAGGTCGGCTTCGGCGCCCTCTGACACCTGGGGCGGGGTCCCACGGGTCCCCGCCCCGGCGCAGCCGGTCAGGCCGCGAGGCCCATCCGGTCCATGCGTCGGGTGTGCTCCGCGGTGAGCCGGGAGACCAACCACGCCTGCGGCGACGCGCCGCCGTCGGACGCCGCCTCCCGCGCGTCGGCCGCGAGCGCGGCCAGCTGCGGGTGCGCCGCCAGCAGCACGGGCACGAGGCCGAGCGCCTCGCCGACCACGCGCCGGCCCCACAGCGCGAGGCGCGCCGCCAGCACGCCGTCCGACGACGCCGCCTCGGCGAGCACGCCGGTGGCGGCGTCGTCGGGGCGCGGGTCGCCGACCGCCCGTACGAAGTCGGCGGGCCCGCCCGGCAGCCCCGCGGCGAGCTCGCGGCACAGGTCCTGGGCCACGCCGAGCCCCACGACACCCTTGAGCAGCCCCTCCGCCCAGGAGGACGGGGCGGTGCGGGCGTCGAAGTCGGCGAGCGCGCCGTCGAAGGGCGCCATGACCGCCGCGGGGGCGCCGTCGACCAGCGCGAGCAGCCGCTCCTGGCGACCCAGCGCCTCACCGGCCGCCGCCGCCAGGGTCTGACGGGTGGCGAGGTCCGGCGCGTCCACCGAGCGGCTCGCCAGCAGCCCGAACGCCGCCAGCTCCGTATAGCCGGCCAGCCCGACGAGCGTCGTGAGGGTCGGGTCGGGGGCGCTCCGCTGCTCGTTCACCGGCCCAGGATAGGTGCGCCCGCGCGGTCCGCCCCGGCGTGTCCCGCGCCGCACAATGCCGGGGGCGGGCGCGGTCGCGTACCATGGAGGCGTACTTCGGTTGCCCGGTCGTCACGCCATGGGTCTTCATGCACTGACTCGACCGCAGCGGCCCGGCGGAATCTCCGCCGAGCCTGAGCGACGTTCTTCCGCGATCGGCTGCCGACCACCTCGGCGCTCCTTGCGACCCGACGAGTGTGACCTGAACGGTGCGGCCCGTCGACGGACCCGCCCCGCACGGGAACCCCTCGGTCCGCGCGCGCCGACGAGCAGACGAAGGTACCCGTGACCACGACCGACCCCGCCGCCACCGCGGCCCCCGAGGCTCCCGCCACCGGCGAGCCCGACTACTCCACCCCCGCCGCCATCCAGGCGCAGGACGTCTCGTTCGCCGACTTCGGGGTGCGCCCCGAGATCGTGGAGGCCCTGCGCGAGTCCGGCATCACCCACCCGTTCCCCATCCAGGCGATGACGCTGCCGGTCGCCCTGCAGGGGCACGACATCATCGGCCAGGCGAAGACCGGCACGGGCAAGACCCTCGGCTTCGGTGTGCCGCTGCTGCACCGCGTCGTCGCGCCGGGCGAGCCCGGCTACGACGAGCTGCCGGCCCCCGGCAAGCCGCAGGCGCTCGTCGTCGCGCCGACGCGCGAGCTCGCGGTCCAGGTCGCGAACGACCTCGCCACCGCGTCGAAGAAGCGCTCCGTCCGCATCGCGCAGATCTACGGCGGGCGGGCCTACGAGCCGCAGATCGAGATGCTCAACAGGGGCGTCGAGGTCGTCGTCGGCACGCCCGGCCGCATGGTCGACCTGCTGAACCAGGGCCACCTCAACCTCACCCGCGCGGCCACGGTCGTGCTCGACGAGGCCGACGAGATGCTCGACCTGGGCTTCCTGCCCGACGTCGAGAAGATCCTCGCCCGCACGCCGGCCGTGCGGCACACCATGCTGTTCAGCGCGACGATGCCCGGCCCGGTCGTCTCGATGGCGCGCCGCTACATGTCGCAGCCGACGCACATCCGCGCCGCCGACCCCGACGACGAGGGCGCGACCGTGAAGAACACCCGCCAGGTGGTCTACCGCGCCCACGCGCTGGACAAGGTCGAGGTGCTCGCCCGCCTGCTGCAGGCCGAGGGCCGCGGCCGCACCATCGTGTTCGCGCGCACCAAGCGCACGGCCGCAAAGGTCTCCGACGACCTGCGCGACCGCGGGTTCGCCGCCGGCGCTATCCACGGCGACCTCGGCCAGGGCGCCCGCGAGCAGGCGCTGCGCGCGTTCCGCCACGGCCACATCGACGTCCTCGTCGCGACCGACGTCGCCGCGCGCGGCATCGACGTCGACGACGTCACGCACGTCGTCAACTACCAGTGCCCCGAGGACGAGCGCACCTACCTGCACCGCATCGGCCGCACCGGCCGCGCGGGCAAGCAGGGCACCGCGGTGACGTTCGTCGACTGGGACGACGTCCCCCGCTGGCAGCTCATCGACCGCACGCTCGACCTCGGCTTCCCGGAGCCCGTCGAGACGTACTCGAGCTCCCCGCACCTGTTCACCGACCTCGGCATCCCCGAGGGCACGAAGGGCCGGCTGCCGAAGGACAAGCAGCAGCTCGGCGGCCTGGACGCCGAGGAGCTCGAGGACCTCGGCGAGACGGGCAAGCGCACCAGCTCGTCCGGCCAGCGCGACGGCCACCGCGGCGGGCGTGACGGGGGCCCCCGCGACGGCGGTTCGCGCTCCGGCTCGCGCTCCGGCCAGGGCTCGCGCTCCGGCCAGGGCTCGCGCTCCGGCGGCGAGCGCGCCGAGGGCACGGCGTCCGACGCCGGCGAGCAGCGCGACGGCGAGCAGCGCCGTCGCCGCACCCGCAACCGTCGCCGCACCCGCGGCGGCCGCCCGGTCGAGGGCGGGTCGCCCGCCCCGCAGGCGCCGTCGGAGGGCTGACCTCCGGGTCCGACCACCGGCACGCATCGAGCGTGCTGACGTGTTCCTCAGAACGCCGTGGAGAGGATCAGGTCAGCACGCTCGATGCATGTCCGGGGCGGGCCGTACCGTGCAGGCATGCGTCTGACGTTCTCGGCACCGCTGTGGCGGTGGCAGGTCCGCACGGACTCGTCGTGGTGGTTCGTCACGGTGCCGCCGGAGGAGTCCGACACGCTCGCCGAGCTGCCGCTGCCCCCGCGGGGCTTCGGGTCGATCAAGGTGATCGCGACGATCGGCGCCACCACCTGGTCGACGTCGGTGTTCCCCAGCGACGAGCAGCAGGGCTACATCCTGCCGATGAAGAAGTCCGTGCGCCTGGCCGAGGGCATCGAGCCCGGCTCCACGGTGCGCGTCACCCTGGAGCCCGTCGGGCTCTGAGCCCCGCCCCCTGAGCGCCGACCAGGCGGTTGCTGCCGGCATGAGCCGCGATCCGCGCGCATTCCGGGAGCAACCGCCTGGTCGGCACGGGCCGGGGGCATCGACAGGTCAGCGGACGATCTCGTCCCGCCCCGCGAACCAGGCGGCCACGCCCTGCACGAGCGACGCCCCGACGAGCAGCGCCAGGGGCAGCGTCCAGGAGCCGGTGGCGTCGTGCGCGACGCCGAGGCCGAGCGGGCCGCACGCCGCGAGCACGTAGCCGGCGCTCTGCGCCATGCCCGACAGCTCCGAGGTACGGGTCGCGTTCTCGGTGCGCAGCGCCATGAGGGTGAGCGCCAGCGCGATGCCGCCGCCCTGCCCGAGGCCCAGCAGCACCACCCAGAGCACGGCGGCGTCCGGCGCGAGGATCAGGCCCAGCAGGCCCGTGGTGATGAGCGCGACGATGACGACGCCGATCGCCCGCTGCCGGCGCATGCGACCGGCGAGCACCGGCGCGACGAACGACCCGACGATGCCCAGCAGGTTGGTCAGCGCGAGGAGCCAGCCGCCCACGGCGACGCTCCGGCCGGACGCGACGAAGATCTCCGGCAGCCAGGCGTTGACCGCGTAGAACGACAGCGACTGCGTGCCCATGAGCACCGTCACCGCCCAGGCGAGCGGGCTGCGCCAGACGGACCGCACGGCGTCGGCGGCCGTCGCGCCGACCGGCCGCAGCGGCGCGGCAGCGCGGCTCCCGGCGCGCAGCGCCCGCGGCGCCCACACCGCCGCGCCGACGACGGCGAGCAGGCCCCAGGAGGCGAGCGTCGCCCGCCAGTCCATCCCGGTGGCGGTGGCCAGCGGCACGGTGAGCCCGGCGGCCAGCGCGGCCCCGCCCGACAGCGCCATCGAGTAGAGCCCGGTCATGAGCCCCACGCGGTCGGCGAAGTCGCGCTTGATCAGCGCCGGGAGCAGCACGTTGCCGAGGCCGATGGCGCACCCGACGGCCAGCGTGCCCACCAGCAGGGTGCCGAGACCGGGCACGAGGCGCAGGGCGAAGCCCGCGCAGAGCAGCAGCAGGCTGCCGAACAGCGCCCGCTCCAGGCCGACGCGGCGGGCCAGGAGGGGCGCCACCGGGGCGAGCAGGCCGAAGCACAGCACGGGGAGCGTCGTGAGGACGCCGCCGGCGGTGGCGCTGAGGCCCTCCTCCGCGAGGATCTCGCCCAGGAGCGGGGAGACTGCGACGACGCCGGGCCGCAGGTTGAGCGCGGCCAGGACGATGGCGAGGACGGCGCCCGCGCCGAGCGGTCGGCGCAGGATCATGCGTCCTCCCCCTGCGTCGGCTCGACCAGGTGCGCACGGACCGCGGCCATGGTGGTCTCGACGGCGCGCTCGGCGGCCGCGGCGTCCCCGGCGGCGACGGCCTCCACCACCTCGCGGTGGCCGGGAACGTCGCGGTGGTGGCGCCCGTGCGCGTCCGTGGCGAGGGTGCGCACCAGCACGTGGTCGATCCCGTCGTAGAGCTCGGCGAGCAGCGCGTTGCCCGCCGACCGGACCAGCTCCGCGTGGAACGCGACGTCGGCGGCGCGGAACGCCTGCTCGTCCCCGGCCCGCGCGGCCTCCTCCTGGACGGCCAGCGCGCCGCGGAGCGCGGCCAGCGCGTCGTCGTCGTGCCGCGACGCCGCGATCCGGGCGGCCCCGCGCTCGAGGACGGAGCGCACGTCGAGCACCTGCAGCGCGTCGGAGGTGCGCGCCCGGCGGCCGATGGCGGCGTCGAGCCCGCTGGCGGCGCGCACGTACGTGCCGTCGCCGCGGCGCGGCTCGAGGATGCCCGCGTGCTCGAGGGCGCGCACGGCCTCGCGCACCGTGTTGCGCCCGACGCCGAGCCGGGCGACGAGCTCCGGCTCGGCGGGGATCCGCGAGCCGACGGGCCACTCGCCGCGCTCGACGAGGTCGGTCAGGTGCTCGACGACGAGCTCGGACACCTTGCGGGGCGGGGAGATCGGGGGGACGTCAGACTCAGGCACCGAAAGAGCCTAACATCCCATGTTTGCCTCAGCCGGCCTGAGCCATGCGGACGAACTCCGTGATCGCCGTCGCGATCCCCTGCACCGCGATCGCGGCCAGGAGCAGGCCGGCGATGCGCGTCACCAGCGTCACGCCGGAGTCCTTGAGCACCCGGTGGATGACGTTCGCGAACCGCATCGACAGGTACAGGCACACGTGCACCAGCACGATCGCCACCGCGATGGCGACCAGCTGCGGCGCGCCGCCGGTGTCCGACACCCGCGTCTGCTGGACGAAGACCATCGTCGCGACGATCGCTCCCGGCCCGGCCAGCAGCGGCGTGCCGAGCGGCACCATCGCCACGTTGACGCCCTTGTTGCCCGACGGCGATGGCTCCTCCATCTTGCCGGTCAGCAGCTCCATCGCGACGAACAGAAGCAGGAGGCCGCCGGACGCCTGCAGCGCCGGCAGCGAGATGCCCATGTAGTGCAGCACCTGCTGGCCGAACACCGCGAAGACGACGATGACGCCGAACGCGACGAGGATCGCCTGACGCGCGGCACGGTTGCGCTGCTTCGCGCCCATCGCTGACGTCAGGCCCAGGAAGACCGGCACCGTGCCGGGCGGGTCCATGATGACGAACAGGGTGACGAACACCTCGGTGAACAACGCGGTGTCCAGGACCGCGCTCACTGTCGCACCGCGTTCATGGTCGGATCACGTCCAGCAGACCTCGTTCCTCGATCGTTGCGAGCACCTCGGGAGCGGTGGTGTGCTCCCCGATGCGGTTGAGCTTGCCGGTGCCGTGGTAGTCGCTGGAGCCCGTGGCGAGCAGGCCGAGCTCCGTCGTCAGGCCGCGCAGCCGGGCGCGCGCCTCGCCGTCGTGGTCCCGGTGGTCGACCTCGAGCCCCGCGAGCCCGGCGGCGGCGAGGTCGGCGATCGTCGCGTCGCTCACCGTGCGGCCGCGCGCGCCCGCCGCGGGGTGGGCCATCACGGGCACGCCTCCGGCGCCGAGCACCGCCCGCACGGCGTCCGTCGTGTCGGGGGCGTAGTGCGGCACGTAGTAGCGCGCCCCCGGGTGCAGGACGGTCGCGAACGCCTCGTCGCGCGACCCGACGACACCCGCGGCGACCAGCGCGTCCGCGAGGTGCGGGCGCCCCACCGTGGCGCCGTCGCCCGTCTGCGCGACGACGTCGTCCCAGGTCACCGGGAAGTCCTCGGCCAGCAGGTCCGTCATCCGGCGGGCGCGGGTGAGCCGGTCGGTGCGCGTGCGGTCCCACTCGGCTCGCAGCACGGCGTCGTCCGGGTCGTGCAGGTACGACAGCAGGTGCACGCTGACGCCCCCCGCCTCCGTCCGCACGCGCGTGGAGATCTCGGTGCCCCGCACCAGCGCCACGCCCGTCGCGGCCACGGCCTGGGCGGCCTCGGCCCACCCGGCGGTCGTGTCGTGGTCGGTCAGCGCGACGACGTCCAGCCCCGCCGCGGCCGCCGCCTCGAGCACCCCCCGCGGGGAGTCCGTGCCGTCAGAGGCCCGCGAGTGCGTGTGGAGGTCGATCCGGGGCGGCGTCACGATCACCGAGTCTAAGGAGCCGGACGGGCCCGCACCCGCGATCCGTGACCTCCCGCGGTGCGACGTCGGCCACTCCCGTGCCGCCCCGACGCGTGAAGGAGGCGACACAACCTCTCCACCCCGCCCGCCGCAGCCGCACCCCGCTCGCCCGAACGGGCACGGCACGATCGTCGTCGATGGATCTCCTCAGCGCCGACGTCGCCACCCCGCCCGCACTGCCCGCACTGCCCGCATCGGCCGACCTGTCCGCTCCTCCGGCCCGGACCCCCGGCACCGCCGGGATCATCTTCGTGCACGGCATGCGCACGTCGTCCGCGATCTGGGAGCGCCAGGTGGAGCACGTGCGCGACGCCGGGCACGACGCCGTCGCCGTCGACCTGCCCGCCCACGGCACGCGCCACCACGAGCGGTTCTCCATGCCGCGCGCCTTCGAGGTCCTGGACGAGGCCGCCGCGTCGTTCGGCGCGGGCACGCCGGTCGTCGTCGTCGGGCTCTCGCTCGGCGGGTATACCTCGCTCGCGTGGGCCGCGCACCAGGCGACCAGCGCCGCCACCCCGTCGCTGGCCGGCGTCGTCGCCGCGGGCTGCACCTCGGACCCGAAGGGCAAGCCCGTCGCCCTCTTCCGCGACGTCGCGCACCTGGCCGTCACCGGCACCACGGCCGTGCGCCGCGGCCTGCGCGACGCCTCGCTGGCCTGGCGCGCCGCGATCACGGGAGGCGCGTCGCGCGCCGGCGGCATGGAGATCGCCGCCCTGCTGGGCGACGCCGGCGGCGTGCCGCGCCCCGGCTGGGACATCGTCACCGACGCCCTCACCCACCTCGCCGGCCGCTCCTCCGTGGCCAGCACCCGCGCCCTGCGCGTGCCCGTGTGGTTCGTCAACGGCGCCCGCGACCGGATGCGGCTCGAGGAGTCGCGGCACGTCGCCGCCGCCGACCGCGGCGCCCTCGTCGTCGTGCCTGACGCCGGACACGACGTGAACTCCGATGCCCCCGAGGCCTTCAACCGCGTCCTCACCCGCGCCCTGCACGACTTCGCGCGCGCCTGACCGGTGGGACACTAGGACCATGACCGACACCACCCCCGTCGACGAGTCCGCGCCCAGCACCGAGGACCGCGGCAGCAACCGTTCCCAGCGCCCCGTCTCGGAGGCGTTCAAGTCGTTCATCACCTCGCAGTGGGGCGAGCGCGCCGACCTCGGCGTCGAGCCCGGCGAGGCCGTGCCCTACACGGCGGAGCGCCGCGCGAAGCTGTCCGCGCGCTTCCCCGGCGCGCGGCTCGTCGTCCCCGCCGGCCCGCTCAAGGTGCGCTCCAACGACACCGACTACCGGTTCCGGCCGCACTCCGCGTTCGCGCACCTCACCGGCCTCGGCACCGACCAGGAGCCCGACGCCGTGCTCGTGCTGCACCCGGTGGCCGACGGCGAGGGCGACCCCGACGGCAGCGGCAACGGCACGCACCACCACGCCGTGCTGTACGTGCGCCCGCTCGCCGCGCGCGACACCGAGGAGTTCTACGCCGACTCCCGCTACGGCGAGTTCTGGGTGGGCGCCCGGCCGTCGCTGGACGACGTCACGACGCTCACCGGCGTCGAGGCCCGCCACGTCGACGAGCTGCGCGACGCGCTCGCCAAGGACGTCGGGGCCGACGGCGTGCGCGTGCTCGTCGTGACCGGCGCGGACGAGAACGTCGAGGCGCTCGTCGAGGCCATCCGCGAGGAGGCCGGCGTCCAGGCCGGGTCCGAGGACGAGCAGCTGGTCGAGGCCACCTCCGAGCTGCGCCTCGTCAAGGACGCCCTGGAGATCGAGCACCTGCGCGAGGCCGTGGCCCGCACCATCGAGGGCTTCGAGCAGGTCGTGCCGGCGCTGCCGAAGGCCGTGGCGCACCGCCGCGGCGAGCGCGTCATCGAGACGACGTTCGACGCGCACGCCCGCCTCGAGGGCAACACCGTCGGCTACGAGACCATCGCTGCGGCCGGCGAGCACGCCACGACGCTGCACTGGATCACCAACGACGGCGTCGTCCGGTCCGGCGAGCTCGTGCTGCTGGACGCCGGCGTCGAGGTCGACTCCCTCTACACCGCCGACGTCACGCGCACCCTGCCCGTGGACGGCGAGTTCACCGACGTGCAGCGCCGCATCTACACCGCGGTGCTCGACGCCGCCGACGCCGCGTTCGCCGTCGCGAAGCCGGGGACGAAGTTCCGCGACATCCACGCCGCCGCGATGGAGGTCATCGCCGCCCGCCTGGAGGAGTGGGGCCTGCTGCCCGAGGGCGTCACCGCCGAGGTCTCCCTCTCCCCCGAGGGTCAGCAGCACCGCCGTTGGATGGTGCACGGCACCAGCCACCACCTCGGCCTGGACGTGCACGACTGCGCCCAGGCGCGTCGGGAGCTCTACCTGGACGGCGTGCTGGAGCCCGGCATGGTGTTCACCATCGAGCCGGGCCTGTACTTCAAGGCCGACGACCTCGCCGTGCCCGAGGAGTACCGCGGCATCGGCGTGCGCATCGAGGACGACGTCCTCGTCACCGCCGACGGCAACGAGAACCTCTCCGCCGCCCTCCCCCGCCGCCCCGAGGACGTCGAGGCCTGGATGGCGCGCCTGCGCGGCTGATCCTCGATCTGTTCGGCAGCGGGTGGATCTCCTCGGCAGGTGTGACCGCCGAAGAGATCCAGCCGCTGCCGAACAGATGACCTCCGTCCACAGGGCGCCGCCGGAGGGCGGGTCGATGCGGCACGCTCGTCGGCATGTTCGACGACGAAGCGGTGATCCTGGCGGGCGAGCTGCAGCGGCACGTCCTGGACCAGGCGCGCCGGGACGGTGAGCTCGAGCGGCTCCGTCGAGGCGCCTACCGGCCGACGGAGCCGCCCTGGGACGAGCACCGGTTCCACGCCGCACGACGGCGGGCCCGCGCGCTCGCCGCGGCCGCGCACCGGCAGCTGGAGGCGGACCACGTCTTCAGCCACGAGACGGCCGCCGTGCTCCACGGCCTCCGGCTGTGGCGCGTCCCCACCGTGACGCACGTCGTCCAGGCGTACCGGCGCTCCGGGGCCGCCGCCGCCGACCTCAGGCGGCACCTCCTCGCCCTGCCCGGCGAGCACCGCGCCGACCGGGACGGCCTGCCCGTCACGACCCTCGCGCGCACGGTGGCGGACTGCGCGCGGTCGATGCACCCTCTCGAGGGGCTGGTGATCGCCGACGACGCGCTGGCCCAGGGCGTCGACCTGCAGGAGTGCCGCGACGTCCTCGCGTCGACGCGACGGCGCAACGGCGCGCGCCGTGCCGCGTGGGTCCTGGACCATGCGGACGCCGGCGCCGACTCCGCCTGGGAGACCTGGCTCCGGTACGTGGCGCTCAGGTCCGGGCTGCCCCGGCCGATCACGCAGGCGCCGGTCGTCACCGCGCGTGGCGTGTTCCACTGCGACCTGGGGTGGCCGGACTGGTCGGTGTACGCCGAGTTCGACGGGCTGTCGAAGTACCGCGACGGCGGCGTGCGACCCGGCCACGACGCCGCACAGGAGCTGCTGCGGGAGAAGGAGCGTTTCGACGCCATCCGCGCCACGGGCGTCAACCCCGTGCGGGTGACCGCGGTCGGGAACGCCCGGCTCGGGGAGGTCGCGCGAGCCCTGGCCGCGCGGTTCCCGGAGGAGCTCCGTCGGACGCTCCGGCGGCACCCGCTGCTGCCGCCACCGCCGTGAGCTCCGATCTTTTCGGCAGCCCCTTGATCTGATCGGCAGACCCACCTGCCGATCAGATCAGGGGGCTGCCGAACAGATCCGCGCGGGGCAGGTCAAGGCTGCGCGGGTCAGGGCTGGGGCGGGCGGTACGGGTCGTCGTGCTCCGACGGCTTCTGCTCCGCGCCGTCCGGCTGCTCCGTCGCCTGCGGCTCCGCCGCCTGGGTGGGCGGGGCCGGCTGTTCCGGGGACTGCGGAGCCTGCGCCGGCTGATCCGGGCGCATGGCGCCGTATCGCGGGGCGCCGCTGGGGGTGGTCCAGCGCGGGTCGGGGGTGCGCGGGGCGGCGGGGGCGGCCGGCGGGGTCGCCGTCGGCGAGGCGGGGACGGTCACGGCCGGGGCCGCCACGGTCGAGCCGCGACGCGCCTTGCCCAGCCCGCCCGGGGACTGCAGCAGCATGGCGCGGGCGTCGCCGGCGTGCTCCGTGGCGCAGAGGATGGCGTAGGTGGACGCGACGATCTGCGACGACGACGTGAAGTCACGCCGTCCACCCGTCAGCGCGTACGACAGCACCGAGAACAGCAGGCCGAACCCGGCGCCGAGGCCGATGGCGACGAACAGCACGCCACCCGCGCTCGGACCGCCGAAGAGGCTCAGGAGCAGGCCGACGAAGAAGCCGAACCAGGCGCCGGAGAGCGCGCCCGCGAGCGCGACCCGGCCGTAGGTGAGCCGCCCGGTGACCCGCTCGACCATCCGCAGGTCGGTGCCGACGATGGTGACGTGCTCGACGGCGAACTTGTGGTCCGACAGGTAGTCGACGGCCTGCTGGGCCTCGAGGTACGTGTCGTACGCGGCGACCTCGTCACCGGCCGGCGGGGTCGGGACGCGGGGCACGGCGTTCGGGCGGCTGAAGCTCATTCGCCCAGTCTGGCCCAGTCGGGGCCCCGGCACCACACCGCGTGCCCCCTACCAGGACCGACGGGGCGGCCCCGCGTAGGCTGACCGACGTGAGCGCGGCAACGAGGGTCTTCGTGGCACGGCTCGCCGGCACCCAGGTCTTCGACCCGATCGGGGACGAGGTGGGGCGGGTGCGCGACGCCGTCGTGCTGATCCGCGCGAAGGGCGCGCCCCGCGCCGTCGGGCTGGTCGTCGAGGTCCCGGGCCGGCGACGCGTCTTCCTCCCGCTGACCCGCGTGACGGCGATCGACGCGGGCCAGGTGATCTCCACCGGCCTGCTCAACATGCGCCGGTTCGAGCAGCGGGCGATGGAGTCGCTGGTGCTGGGCGAGCTGCTGGACCGCACGGTGCGGTTCACGGACGGCTCGGGCGAGGCGACGGTCGAGGACCTGTCGATCACGCGGCAACGCACCGGCGACTGGCTGGTGGACCAGCTCTTCGTGCGCCGCAAGCAGCCCTCTCGCGGGCTGTCGCTGCGCCGCCGCGGGGAGACGCTCGTCGTGCCGGCCGACGCCGTCACCGGGCTGGCCGGGTCCACCGAGGAGCAGGGCGCCACCAAGCTGCTGGAGGCGTACGAGGACCTGCGCCCCGCGGACCTGGCGGACGTGCTGCACGAGCTCGGCGACACGCGCCGCCTGGAGGTGGCGAGCGCGCTGGACGACGAGCGGCTGGCCGACGTCCTGGAGGAGCTGCCGGAGGACGACCAGGTCTCGATCGTGTCCCGCCTGGACTCGGGGCGCGCGGCCGACGTGCTCGAGGCGATGCAGCCCGACGACGCGGCCGACCTGCTGAACGAGCTGCCCGACGAGCAGGCCACCCGCCTCCTGGAGCTGATGGAGCCGGAGGAGGCGAAGGACGTGCGCCGGCTGCTGTCCTACGACGAGGACACGGCGGGCGGCCTCATGACCACGGAGCCGGTGATCCTCGGCCCGGAGACGTCGATCGCGACGGCCCTCGCGCAGATCCGCAAGCAAGACCTGCCGCCGGCGCTGGCGTCGATGGTGTTCGTGGTCCGGCCGCCGCTGGAGACGCCCACGGGCCGGTTCCTCGGCGTCGCGCACTTCCAGCGGCTGCTGCGCGAGCCCCCGCACGCGTCGGTGGGCTCGGTGCTGGACACGGACACGGAGTGGCTGACGCCGGACGCCCCGGTGGGCCGGGTGACGCGCCTGCTGGCGGCCTACGACCTGCTCGCGCTGCCCGTGCTCGACGCCGAGAAGCGGCTGCTGGGCGCGGTGTCCGTGGACGACGTGCTGGACCACATCCTCCCGGACGACTGGCGCGAGCACATCGACGAGAACCTGGAGGAGGTGCCGCGTGGCTGACCGCCTCGACCAGCCGAAGGAGGCGCGGCGCACCCTCATCCCGCGCCCGCAGATGGACCAGGACGCGGTGGGCCGCGCCACGGAGGGCATCGCCCGCTTCCTCGGCACGCCGCGGTTCCTCATCTACCTCACCGTGTTCTGCGCGGTGTGGCTGGCGTGGAACTCGTGGGGGCCGGAGGGGCTGCGGTTCGACAGCGCCTCGAACGGGTTCACGGCGCTGACCCTCATGCTCTCGCTGCAGGCGAGCTACGCGGCACCCCTGATCCTGCTGGCGCAGAACCGGCAGGACGACCGCGACCGCGTCACCGCGGAGCAGGACCGGCAGCGCTCCGAGCGCAACCTCGCGGACACGGAGTACCTGGCCCGCGAGATGGCGGCGCTGCGGATCGCGCTGGGCGAGGTCGCGACGCGCGACTTCGTCCGGTCGGAGATCCGGAACCTGCTCGAGGAGCTTGACGAGAAGGAGTCGGAGCGCACGCGGGACGCCTCGTCGTCCTGACCCGCTAGTCTCCCGGTGCACGGGTCGGGCGTGCGGTGGATCGGACGGACCCCAGGGGGGCGCGTGGCGCGGCAGGTGGTGCTGGTGAACGGGCTGCCCGGCGCGGGCAAGACGACGCTCGCCGCCCCGCTCGCGGCCCGGCTCGGCGCTCCCCTCCTGGCCAAGGACGCCGTCAAGGAGGCCCTGGCGGACGCCGTCGGCCCGGAGGCCCGCGGCCTGGTCGGCGCCGCGGCGATGGAGGCGGCGTGGCGGCTGGCCTCCGCGCCCCTGCCGCGGGTCGTCGTCGAGTCGTGGTGGTTCCGCCCCCGGGACCTGGACCACGCGCTGCGCGGCCTGGCCACGGCGGGCGCGGACGCCGTCGTCGAGGTCTGGTGCGACGTGCCGGCCGACGTCGCGCGCGCACGGTTCGACGCCCGCGCCCCCTCCCGGCACCCCGTGCACGCGGACGGCCGCGACCTGACCGCCGACTGGGCGCGGTGGGCCGAGCACGGCGCTCCCCTCGCCCTCGGCCCCGTGCTGCGCGTGGACACGCGCGGCCCGGTGGACGTCGCCGCGCTCGCGCAGCGCGTCACCGCCGCCCTCGGTCGTGACCCACGACGCACCGGCGCCGCCGCCCGCCGCGCCTAGGATCGAGGCATGACCACCGGCTCCCCCGACGGCCCCCGACCGCTGAGCGACCGCGTCCGCACCGCCCTCACGTCGGTGGTCGACCCGGAGATCCGCCGCCCCATCACCGACCTCGGCATGGTCCGCTCGGTCGACGTGGCCGGCGGCGGCCACGTGACGGTGGGCGTCGACCTCACGGTGGCGGGCTGCCCCATGAAGAGCACGCTGGTGCGCGACGTCACCGCCGCGGTCGAGGCGCTCGACGACGTGACGGGCGTGGACGTGCAGCTCGGCGTCATGACCCCGGAGCAGCGGCAGTCCCTGCGCTCCATGCTGCGCGGCGGCGCGGGCGACCCGGTGATCCCGTTCGCCCAGCCCGGCTCGCTGACCAAGGTGTACGCGATCGCGTCCGGCAAGGGCGGCGTGGGCAAGTCGAGCGTGACGGCCAACCTCGCGGCGGCGATGGCGGCCGACGGGCTCAGCGTGGGCGTCGTCGACGCCGACATCTACGGCTTCTCCATCCCCCGCATGCTCGGCGTGGACCGCCAGCCCACCCGCGTGGACTCCATGCTGCTGCCGCCCATCGAGCACGGCGTGAAGGTCGTGTCGATCGGGATGTTCGTGCCCGCGGGGCAGCCGGTCGTGTGGCGCGGGCCGATGCTGCACCGCGCGCTGGAGCAGTTCCTCGCGGACGTGTTCTGGGGCGACCTCGACGTGCTGCTGCTCGACCTGCCCCCCGGCACCGGCGACATCGCCATCTCCGTGGCGCAGCTGCTGCCCGGCAGCGAGATCGTCGTCGTGACGACGCCGCAGGCCGCAGCGGCGGAGGTCGCGGAGCGCGCCGGGTCGATCGCCACGCAGACGTCGCAGGGCGTGGTGGGCGTCGTGGAGAACATGTCGTGGTTGGAGCAGCCGGACGGGACGCGCCTCGAGGTGTTCGGCTCGGGCGGTGGGCAGCGGGTCGCGGACCGGCTGGGCGCGACGCTCGGCACGACCGTGCCGCTGCTCGGCCAGGTGCCGCTGGACGTCGCGGTCCGCGCCGCGGGCGACGACGGCACCCCCGTGGTGCTCAGCGACCCCGACTCCGCCGGCGCGCGCGTGCTGCGCGACGTGGCCCAGGCGCTGGCCGGGCGGTCCCGCGGGCTCGCCGGCATGCGGCTGAACCTCAGCCCCGTCACGGGCTGACGCGCGATACCCTCCCCCGGGCGCCTCGCCGGCGCCCGCCCCCGTCTGTGTCTGTACCGCCTGCGAAGGAGCTGTCCTGCGATGAGCGCGCCCGAGTGGCTCGAGTCCTGGTCCGACGACGAGGGAGCGAAGCGAGTGCGCGACCTGTTCGCGCGCGTCTTCGCGGACGACGGCGGCGAGCCCGACGGCGTCTGGTCGGCCCCCGGCCGCGTCAACCTCATCGGCGAGCACACCGACTACAACGGCGGCCTGGCCCTGCCGACGGCGCTGCCGCACCGCACCTACGTGGCGCTGCGGCACCGGGACGACGACGTCGTCCGCCTCGGCTCCGCGCAGGCGCCGGGCGAGGTCTGGTCGACGCGGCTGGCCGACGTCGCCCCGGGCGCCGTGACCGGCTGGGGCGCGTACCTCGCCGGGGTCGCGTGGGCGCTCGGCGAGGCGGGCCACCCCGTCCGCGGCTTCGATGCCGTCGTGGACTCGTGCGTGCCCTTCGGCGCGGGGCTCTCCTCGTCCGCCGCCCTCGAGTGCGCGGTCGCCGTCGCGCTCGACGAGACCGGCGGGCTGGGCCTCGCGGGCGACGACGCCGGCCGGGCGACGCTCGTGGAGGCGTGCGTGCGCGCGGAGAACGAGATCGCGGGCGCCCCGACGGGCGGCATGGACCAGGCGGCCTCGCTGCGCTGCACGGCCGGGCACGCCCTGCTCGTCGACTCCCGCCCCGGGCTGTCGGCGCTGGAGTCGGGGACGCCGGTGCCCTTCGACCTGGCGTCCGCGGGCCTCACGCTGCTCGTCGTCGACACGCGGGCCGAGCACGCCCTCGTCGACGGCCAGTACGCCGAGCGGCGCGCCACCTGCGAGCGCGCGGCCGGGCTGCTCGGCGTCGCGACCCTGCGCGACGTGGACCCGGGACGGCTCGACGAGACGCTCGCCGCCCTCGAGCCGCACGACCCCGACGGCGTGCTGCGCCGGCGCGTGCAGCACGTGGTCACGGAGATCGAGCGCACGGCGCTCTTCCGCGACCTCGTCACCGACGGCCGCGTCGCCGAGGTCGGGCCGCTGATGGTCGCCTCCCACACCTCGCTGCGGGACGACTACGAGGTCTCCGCCCGCGAGCTGGACCTCGTCGTGGACGCCGCGCTCGGCGCCGGCGCGCTGGGTGCCCGCATGACCGGCGGAGGCTTCGGGGGCTCCGCGATCGCGCTCGTGCGCGCGGGCGACGTCGACACGGTCGTCGCGGCGGTCCAGCGCGCGTTCGACGACGCCGGGCTGCGCACACCCGGCTTCCTGCTCGCGCCGCCGTCGGCCCCCGCGGGCCGCACCGCCTGACGACCCGCTCCTCCTCGCTCAGCGGTGTCCCCTGGTCTCGGCCCGGGATGCCGGTGACGCGGGCACCTGCCTACGGTGCCCGGACGGGACACCCCGGCACGACGGCGCCGGAGCCTCCGGGCGGACCGCCGCCGTCGGAGACGTTCGAGGAGGAGCGATGGCAGCACGCACCACGATGCGCCGCGTCGGCGCGGCGGCACTCACGGCACTGGTCGCCGCCGGGACCGCGCTCGGCGCGACCGCCGGCGGCGGGGACCAGGGCGAGGACGGCGACCGCGGGCAGGTCGGCCGGCACGGTGGACACGGCGGCGGGCACGGGAAGGACCGGGCGCGGAACGTCATCGTGCTCCAGGGCGACGGCATGGGGCTGGCCGCCCGCGAGCTGATCCGCGTCGCGACGGTGGGCAAGGACGGCCACCTCGTCATGGACTCGCTCGACGAGGCGGGCTGGACCGCCACCGACTCCGCCGACCTCGAGGACGCGGTGACCGACTCCGCCGCGGGCGCGACGGCGTTCGCCACGGGGGTCCGCACGTTCAACGGCGGCGTCGGCGTCGACGCGGACGGCAACCGGGTGCCCACCCTGCTCGAGGACGCGCGCCGGGCCGGCAAGGCCACCGGCCTCGTCTCCACGGCGCAGATCACCGACGCGAGCCCGGCGGCGTTCGGCGCGCACGTGACCGACCGGTACGACCAGAGCGAGATCGCGCGGCAGTACCTGGAGGAGTCGAAGCCCGACGTCCTGCTGGGCGGCGGCGAGGACTTCTGGTACCCGGAGGGCGACCCCGGCGCGTGGCCGGACAACCCCGCCGAGGACCCCGAGGAGCAGAGCAAGGGCACGAAGGGCAACCTGGTCGAGCGCGCCCAGGAGCTCGGGTACACGTACGTGAGCGACGCCGAGGGCCTCGCCGACGCGAACGGGCGCCGCCTGCTCGGCCTGTTCGCGAACGAGGAGATGTTCCAGCAGGCGAACGAGGGCGAGGGCGACGTCTACTCCCCCGAGGTGCCGCTGGTCGACATGGCCGCCAAGGCGCTCGACGTGCTCCAGCGCGACCGCGACGGGTTCTTCCTGTTCCTCGAGGAGGAGGCGATCGACGAGTTCGCCCACCAGAGCAACGCCACGCGCACCATCCAGGCGGGCCGGTCGCTCGACGAGACCGTCGCCCTCGCCCTGGACTTCCAGGAGAAGCACAGGGACACGCTGATCCTCGTGGTCGGCGACCACGCCACGGGCGGCCTCGCGATCGAGAACGTCGACCCCGACGACGAGTCCGGCGCGGGCCAGACCGGCGAGGACGGGCCGTTCCCCGTCCCGGGCACCGACCTGGAGTTCTCCGTCGACTGGACCACCGGCGGGCACACCGGGGAGGCCACGCCGATCACCGCCCAGGGGCCCGGCGCCGAGGGGCTCTCCGGGCCGCAGCTCAACACCGACGTGCACGACGCCGTGCAGCGGGCGATGTTCCCCCGCGGCCACCGCTGACCCGTTGTGGGTGGGCTTTTGGCCCTGTTTCGGAC